>NZ_JACFYJ010000079.1:0-38394 GCF_037126505.1 Paraburkholderia bengalensis | reverse complement strand
CAGCGCGCGGACGAATGAAGAATGGGGACGTTGAGGGCCCGTGGGTAGGTGGCAAGGACTGCGGTGTGAGCCCGCTTTCTTTTGCCTACTTTTCTTTGCCGCTGCAAAGAAAAGTAGGTGCCGCCCCGCACAGGGGCAACGCCTGCGCCGCGAGGCGCCATCGCGGATGCCCGCGCAAAGGGCAAACACACACCGGCAACGCCCGCGCCGCGTAGGCGCTATTGCGGATGCCCGCGCAAACCGCAAGCACACAACAAAACCGCCCGCGCCGCGCAGGCGCCATCGTCACCCCTCACCCCCGCTGCGCGTGATCCAACGCAAGATTCAACTCCAGCACATTCACCCGCGACTCGCCGAACAACCCGAACTGCCGCCCGCGCGTATAGCGATCAACCAGCGCGGCGACATCGTTGGCATTCATCTTCCGCGCCGCGGCGACACGCTCGATCTGAAACGCCGCCGCCGCTGGCGAGATCTCAGGATCGAGACCGCTGCCCGACGACGTCACCAGGTCCACAGGAACGGGTGTACTCGCGGGCATATGTCCCGCGGCCTTCAGCGCATCCAGACGCCCCTTGACCTCGTCGGCGAGAGCCGGGTTGATCGGACCGAGGTTCGAGCCGCTCGAGCCCTGCGCGTTGTACGGCATCGGCGTGGTCGCCGACAGACGCCCCCAGAAGTACTGCGGCGCGTCGAACTGCTGGCCGATCAGCCGCGAGCCAACTACCTGGCCGTTCTTCTCGATCATGCTGCCGTTGACCTCGTCGTGAAAGACGGCCTGGCCAAACGCCGTCATCACGGCGGGATACGCAAGTCCCGTGACAGCCGTCAGCACGGCGAAAATCACGATCATCGGGCGAAAAAGCGAGTTCATGTTCAGCTTCCTTAATCTCGAGTCAAAGCGCGCGCTGCATTAAACCCAGCCGAAGGCGGCCAGCACCATGTCGATCAGCTTGATCCCGAAGAACGGCACGACGATGCCGCCCAGGCCGTAGACCAGCAGATTGCGGCGCAACAGGATCGCCGCGCCCAGCGGCCGGTACTTCACGCCCTTCAGCGCGAGGGGAATCAGCAGCACGATGATCAGCGCGTTGAAGATCACGGCCGACATGATCGCGGAGGTCGGTGTCGCCAGATGCATCACGTTCAGCGCGTTCAATGCCGGATAAGTCGTCGCGAACGCCGCCGGGATGATCGCGAAATACTTCGCGACGTCGTTGGCAATCGAGAACGTGGTCAGCGAGCCGCGCGTCATCAGCATCTGCTTGCCGATCTCGACGATCTCGATCAGCTTGGTCGGATTCGAATCGAGATCGACCATGTTGCCCGCTTCCTTCGCGGCCTGCGTGCCCGTGTTCATCGCGACGGCCACGTCGGCCTGCGCGAGCGCGGGAGCATCGTTGGTGCCGTCGCCCGTCATCGCGACGAGGCGCCCTTGCGCCTGATGCGCGCGGATCGTCGCAAGCTTCGTTTCGGGCGTGGCTTCGGCGAGGAAATCGTCGACGCCCGCTTCGGCTGCAATGGCGGCTGCCGTCAGGCGGTTGTCGCCCGTCACCATCACCGTCTTGATGCCCATCTTGCGCAGTTCTGCGAAGCGCTCCTTGATGCCGCCCTTCACCACGTCCTTCAGCTCGATCACGCCAAGCACGCGCGCCACATTCGTACCATTCACGTCCGCCTTCTCGGCCACGACCAGCGGCGTGCTGCCGCGCCGCGCGACTTCCGCGACGGCAAACGATACGTCCGCCGGGAAATGTCCGCCATGCGCTTCGACGTAATGCCTCACGGCATCGGCGGCGCCCTTGCGGATTTCGCGTCCCGCCAGGTCGACACCGCTCATGCGCGTCTGCGCGCTGAACGACAGGAACACAGGGTGCAGCGCGGCCATGTCGCGCTGACGGATATTGAAGCGCTGCTTCGCGAGCACGACGATGCTGCGGCCTTCCGGCGTTTCGTCCGCCAGCGACGACAGTTGCGCCGCATCGGCGAGCCCTTCTTCCGTCACGCCCGTCGCCGGAATGAAGGTCGATGCCTGACGGTTGCCGAGCGTGATCGTGCCCGTCTTGTCGAGCAGCAGCACATCGACGTCGCCGGCGGCTTCGACGGCGCGGCCGGACGTGGCGATCACGTTCGCCTGCATCATGCGGCTCATGCCCGCCACGCCGATTGCCGACAGCAAACCGCCGATCGTCGTCGGAATCAGGCACACGAGCAGCGCGACCAACGCGGTGATCGTCACCACATGACCCGCTTTAGCGGCCTCGACGGAAAACATCGAGAACGGCAGCAGCGTCGCGGTGGCGAGCAGCAGCACGATGGTCAGCGCGACGAGCAGAATGGTCAGCGCAATTTCGTTCGGCGTCTTCGCGCGCTTCGCGCCTTCTACCATCGCAATCATGCGGTCGAGGAACGCTTCGCCAGGATTGGCCGTGACCTTCACGACGATCCAGTCCGATAGCACGCGCGTGCCGCCCGTCACCGACGAAAAGTCGCCGCCCGACTCGCGGATCACAGGCGCCGATTCGCCCGTGATGGCCGATTCGTCGACGGATGCGACGCCTTCGATCACTTCGCCGTCGGCGGGAATCACGTCGCCCGTTTCGACCAGCACGACGTCGCCCTTGCGCAGATCGGAAGCCGTCATGATGCGGATGGGCGACTTCGGATGCGGCTCGTTGAGCTTCTTCGCCATCACGTCTTTCTTCGCGCTGCGCAGCGATGCCGCCTGCGCTTTCGAGCGCCCTTCGGCGAGCGCTTCGGCGAAGTTCGCGAACAGCACCGTGAACCACAGCCACAGCGACACCGCGAGAATGAAGCTCGCGGGCGCCTCGGCCTGGCCCATCAGCGCGGCGACCCACAGGATCGTCGTCAGGATGCTGCCGACGTACACGCAGAACATTACCGGGTTGCGGAACTGCGTGTGCGGTTTGAGTTTCTTGAACGAGTCCACGATCGCCGGGCGCACGAGCGCCGGATCGAACATGGACCGGGTGGCGGAATGGTCAGTCATTTCATCCTCTAGATTCGTCGCCGTTTTTATCTTCGCGAGGCGTATCAATGGCCCGCGATCATCATCAGATGTTCGACGCCCGGGCCGAGCGCGAGCGCGGGCACGTAAGTCAGCGCGCCGACCAGCAGCACCGTGCCGAGCAGCAGCGCGACGAACAGCGGTCCGTGCGTGGGCAACGTGCCGCCCGTCACCGCGATGCGCTTCTTCGCGGCGAGCGAGCCGGCAATCGCGAGCACCGGGACGATCGTGCCGAAGCGGCCGAACCACATCGCTATCGCCGTGAGCCAGTTGTAGAACGGCGTGCTCACCGTGAGACCCGCGAACGCGCTGCCGTTGTTGTTCGCCGCCGAACTGAACGCGTAGAGAATCTCCGAGAAGCCGTGCGGGCCAGGATTGGCGATGCCCGCTTTACCCGCATCGGTCAGCACGGCGATCGACGTCGCGACGAGCACGAGCAGCGGCGTCAGCAGCACGACGATCGATACCATCTTCATCTCGTACGCTTCGATCTTCTTGCCGACGTATTCGGGCGTGCGGCCGATCATCAGACCCGCGACGAACACGGCCAGCATCGCGAACACCAGCATCCCGTACAGACCCGAACCCACGCCGCCGAAGATCACTTCGCCAAGCTGCATCAGCAGCATCGGCACGAGGCCGCCGAGCGGCGTCAGCGAGTCATGCGTGTTGGCCACGGCGCCGCACGATGCCGCCGTCGTCGCGACCGTGAAGATGCCCGACTGCGCGATGCCGAAGCGCGTCTCCTTGCCTTCCATGTTGCCGCCCGCCTGCAGCGCGCTCGCCGACTGGTCGATATGCAGCGACGCGAAGAGCGGGTTGCCGCTCTGCTCCGCGCCGATCTCGCCGGCAATGCACACGGCAATCGCGATCGTCATCACGGCGAGCACGGCCACCCCCTGCTTGCGATCGCCGATCACGCGGCCGAACACGAGACACAGCGCGGCGGGAATGATCAGGATCGAGAAGATCTGCACGAAGTTCGAGAACGGCGTCGGGTTCTCGAACGGATGCGCGGAGTTGCCGTTGAAGAAGCCGCCGCCGTTGGTGCCGAGCATCTTGATCGCTTCCTGCGAAGCGACGGGGCCCATCGCGATCGTCTGGGTCTTCACGGGCGTGTCGACCATCACCGGGTTGCCCTTCGCGTCCTTTACGGCGTTGCCCTGCGCATCCGTCTTCGGCGCGGAGTACGTGGTGGTCTGCAGCGTGGGCACGTCTTCATACGACTTGAAGTTCTGGATCACGCCCTGGCTCATGAAGATAGCCGCGACGATCATCGACATCGGCAGCAGCACGTAGAGCGTCACGCGCGTGATGTCGACCCAGAAGTTGCCGATGGTCTGTGCGGTGTGCCGCGCGAAGCCGCGCACCAGCGCGATCACGACGACGATACCCGTTGCCGCCGACAGGAAGTTCTGCACCGTGAGGCCGAGCATCTGCGTCAGATAGCTCAGCGTCTGCTCGCCCGAGTAGTCTTGCCAGTTCGTGTTGGTGACGAAACTGATCGCCGTGGTGAACGCGCCGTCGACGGTCATCGCGCTGAACTGCTGCGGATTGGCGGGCAGCCAGACTTGCACGCGCAAAAGCACGTAAAGGAACGCGACGCCGAGCAGGTTGAAGGCGATCGTCGCGACCGCATAGTGCTTCCAGCCCATTTCGTGCGACGGGTCGACGCCGGCAAGACGATAGAGCAGCCGCTCGATCGGGCCGCCCAGCCTGACGATGCGCGAACTGCCGTCCATCACGCGCGTCAGATAGCGCGAAACAGGCACGGCCGCCGCGAGCAGCACGACGATGAAAACCGCCGGCTGCAGGACATTGTTGAGGTTCATTCAATGTCCTCCGCTCGCAGCAGCGCATAAACGAGATAGACGAACAGCAGCGCGGTCGCCGCTCCTGATAGCCAGAGGACCCAGTTCATGAGCGTGCTCCCTGACCACGGCCGTAGCGCGTCAGCTTCTCGCATCCGGCGATCAATCCAAAGGTCAGCGCAGCGAACAGCGCGATGCCCCCGACGTACAGCACATCCATTTCATGTTCTCCATTTGTTGGGCGATGGATGTCCCGAACGTTATGCCCATCGGCATAAACGGCTGGTCAAAGATGGAGGGAGGGACGTAAAAAACGCGTAAACGGCGCCAACGAAAAAGGCCGCTTCACGTCGCGTGAAGCGGCCTTCTCGGAGCGTTGCTGCGGAGCGTTGCTGCTTGCGCCTGTTGCGTGCGGCGCTCTTACGGCAGCAGAACCGTCGATCCCGTCGTCCTGCGCGCCTCGAGATCCGCGTGCGCCTTGCCGACATCGGCGAGCGCATAACGCTGGTTGATGCTCGTTTTCACCTTGCCCGATGCGATCACGTCGAACAGTTCGGCCGCCATCGCGTCGTAGTCGCTGCGCTTGCCCATGTAGGTGAAGAGGGTCGGACGCGTGAAGAACAGCGAACCGCGCCCGGCGAACTCCGACGAATCGATGGGCGGCAGCGGCCCGGACGCATTGCCGAAACTCACGAACATGCCGAGCGGCGCGAGGCAATCGAGCGACGCCGTAAACGTGTCCTTGCCGATCGAGTCGTACACGACGGGCACGCCCGCGCCGTTGGTGATTTCGCGCACGCGCTTCGTGAAGTTTTCGCGCGTATAGACAATGGGATGATCGCAGCCGTGCGCCTTCGCGATCTCCGCTTTCTCGTCGGAACCGACCGTGCCGATCACCGTTGCGCCGAGCGCCTTCGCCCACTGGCACACGAGCAGCCCCACGCCGCCCGCGGCCGCCTGGATCAGGATCGTGTCGCCCGCCTTCACGGGGTACGTGCGGCGCAACAGGTATTGCGCCGTCAGCCCCTGCAGCATCACCGACGCGGCCTCTTCATAGCCGATCGCGTCGGGCAGCTTCACCACCTGTGCGGCGGGCAGCACGCGCTCCTGCGCGTACGCGCCCGGCGGCCGCGCGACATAGGCGACGCGGTCGCCCGCCTTGAGGTCCGTCACGCCCGCGCCGACGGCGACCACCTCGCCCGCCGCCTCCATGCCGAGACCGCCCGGCAGCGGCAGCGGGTACAGACCCGTGCGGAAATACACGTCGATATAGTTCAGGCCGACCGCATGCTGCTTGATGCGGATTTCGCCGTTGCCCGGCTCGCCCACCTCGACGTCGACCCACTTCATCACTTCGGGGCCGCCCGTCTTGTCGAATCGAATTGCCTTGGCCATGTCGTCTCCAGATTCGTTCGTTACGTGGTTGTCGCGTACGCGCAGATGAAAGCCGCGCCGTCAAAGCGGCTGCGCAAGCCGCAGCGTCAGTCCGTCGAGGATCATCCGCGCCGTCGAGATATTCGTCGCGCACGGCACATTGTGGACGTCGCACGCGCGCACGAGCGCGTTGATGTCCGGTTCGTGCGGCTGCGGCGTCATCGGGTCGCGCAGGAAGATCACCATGTCGACGCGGCCCTCGGCCAGCTGCGCGCCGATCTGCAGGTCGCCGCCGTGCGGGCCCGACAGCATGCGTTCGACCTTCAGGCCGTGCGCATCGGAGATGCGCGAACCCGTCGTGCCCGTCGCGATCAGCTCGCAGCGCGCGAGCGTATCGACATACTCGCCCGCCAGCCTGACGATGTCGTCCTTCTTGTGATCGTGCGCGATCAGCGCGACGCGTGTTGCCATTTCGTTGCTCCTCTTGTGATGCCGTCGTGTGTAGTGATTGTTTTGTGGCGTCGACGCCCGCGCGTCACGCCTGCGCGTCAGTACGTGCCGGGATAAGCGCCGCCGTCGATCAGCCAGTTCTGCCCGGTGATGTAGCCCGCGTGTACGCTGCACAGGAACGCGCACGCGCGGCCGAACTCGTCGGGCGTGCCGAAGCGCCGCGCGGGAATCGTCGCCATGCGCTGCTTGCGCGCTTCCTCGACGGAAATATTCTGCGACTTCGCCGACGCCTCGAACGTCACGGCGATACGGTCGGTGTCGAACAGTCCCGGCAGCAGATTGTTGATCGTCACGCCGTTCGGCGCGACCTTGCGCGCGACGCCCGCGACAAAGCCCGTCAAGCCCGAGCGCGCGCCGTTCGACAGACCGAGCACGTCGATGGGCGCCTTCACCGACGAACTCGTGATGTTCACCACGCGTCCGTAGCCGCGCGAAATCATGCCGTCGATGGTCGCGCGGATCAGCTCGATCGGCGTCAGCATGTTGGCTTCGAGCGCGCGAATCCAGTCGTCGTGCGTGAAGCTGCGGAAATCGCCCGGCGGCGGCCCGCCCGCGTTGTTGACGAGAATGTCCGGCTGCGGGCACGCGGCGAGCGCCGCGGCGCGGCCTTCCGGCGTGGTGATGTCGCAGGCCACGGCCTTCACGTCGACGCCCGTCTTCGCGCGGATATCGGCGGCCGTGGCCTCGAGCGTTTCGGGCGTGCGCGCGACGATCGTCACGTTCACGCCCTCGGCCGCGAGCGCCTCGGCGCAGCCGCGCCCCAGTCCCTTGCTCGCCGCGCACACGAGCGCGGTCTTTCCTGCGATTCCCAGATCCATGTGCTTGTCCTTTTACTGGTGCTGATGGGGGTGCGCGCCGCGCGTCGGGCATGGCCGCGCGTTGCGCCGGGTGGGTCAACTGTCCCCCGATTCTAGAAGAATCGACGCCGCGCTGCCGAGGCTCGCTGTGAACTGCTTTCGAAGCCGCTTTCGATATCGACGGCCTGTTCGCGCCGCCCTTCCGGTAAACTCGCGGGCATGGCGCGGCCGTCGGTTGCGCGCCGCCCGTCGACAGTACAGCCCATTTATCGCCGCGAGGCGTCACGTCATGACTCAGGACAGCCGTTTTCCCAATCTTTTCATCCTCGATCACCCGCTGATCCAGCACAAGCTGTCGCACATGCGCGATCGCGACACGTCCACGCGGACGTTCCGCGAACTGCTACGCGAGATCACGCTGCTGATGGGCTATGAAATCACCCGCAACCTGCCGATGACCACGCGCCGCGTGAGCACGCCGCTCGTCGACATCGACGCGCCCGTGATCGCCGGCAAGAAGCTCGCGATCGTGCCTGTGCTGCGTGCGGGCGTCGGCATGTCAGACGGGCTGCTGGAGCTGATTCCGTCGGCGCGCGTCGGCCATATCGGCGTGTATCGCGACGACGACCACCGGCCTGTCGAATATCTTGTGCGGCTGCCCGATCTGGAGGACCGCATCTTCATCCTGTGCGATCCGATGGTCGCGACGGGTTATTCGGCCGTGCATGCCATCGACGTGCTCAAGCGGCGCGGCGTGGCGGGCGAGAACATTTCGTTCCTCGCGCTCGTCGCCGCCCCGGAAGGCGTGCAGGTGTTCCAGGACGCGCACCCGGACGTCAAGCTGTACGTCGCGTCGCTCGATTCGCATCTGAACGAGCATGCGTACATCATCCCTGGCCTCGGCGACGCGGGCGACCGCCTGTTCGGCACGAAGAACTGAAACCGACGGACGCCGCCGCGTTCGCGGCGAATCGCCACGTGTGGCTGCCGTCCCGCGCTCCACTTTCCGGCTCTGTCAGCGCCCGTTCCGGCCGACCCGCCTGAACTGGCGCTTTGATCCCTCGGTGGACGGGCGGCTTTGCTGTTCGGGTGCTTCGCCGCAATGCCGCTCCCTTAGATCGAGTCGATCCCGCGCCAGCCGCTAACCGCCCGCGACCCTTTCTGCATCCGCCAGCCTGCTGCGCCGACGCGCCCGTCCCTTCTGCCGCATGCGGCCGGCATGGTAAAATTCGAATCCGCTCATCGAGCGGCACACCCTGCAGGCATCGCCTCGTGGCCTCACCGTCCGCTTCGTTCCCTCATCGGCCTCCGGCGATCGGCGCCCATGACGGGCACCCGTTCGCGCGACGCCAGCACGACGTTTCCGTCTTTCGATGCACGCGGGCAAGACCGGGGGCCGCAATGCGCACGGTTTTTGCGCCGCTGCGGCATCAGGGTGCGACCAGACTGACATCGGAGCGCGAGCGCGAATGCACAGCGCGCCGCCCGACAAACGCAACGACATTTGCACTATGCGCGCGCCCCGCTGGCGCACGCGACGGAGAAAGGTATGGCGGGTCATTCGAAATGGGCCAACATCAAGCATAAGAAAGCAGCGGCCGATGCCAAGAAAGGCAAGATCTGGACGCGGCTCATCAAGGAAATCCAGGTCGCGGCGCGCATGGGCGGCGGCGACATCGACTCGAACCCGCGTCTGCGGCTCGCCGTGGACAAGGCGTACGACGCCAACATGCCCAAAGACAACGTCAACCGCGCCATTCAGCGCGGCGTGGGCGGCGTGGACGGCGCGAGCTACGAGGAAATCCGCTACGAAGGCTACGGCATTGGCGGCGCGGCGATCATTGTCGACACGATGACGGACAACCGCACCCGCACCGTCGCCGAAGTGCGCCACGCGTTTTCGAAGTTCGGCGGCAACATGGGCACGGACGGCTCGGTGTCGTTCATGTTCGATCACGTCGGCCAGTTCCTGTTCGCGCCCGGCACGCCCGAAGACAAGCTGATGGAAGCCGCGCTCGAAGCGGGTGCCGACGACGTCGTCCCGAACGACGACGGCAGCATCGAAGTGGTCTGCCCGCCGAACGATTTCCCGAAGGTCAAAGCCGCGCTCGAAGCTGCCGGCTTCAAGGCGGAACTCGCGGAAGTGACGATGAAGCCACAAACGGAAGTCGAATTCACGGGCGACGACGCCGTCAAGATGCAAAAGCTGCTCGACGCGCTGGAGAATCTGGACGACGTGCAGGAAGTCTATACAAACGCGGCAATCGCCGACGAATGAGGCGGGAGTGAGCGCGCCGCCTGGTTCCCGGTCTGTATCCGCATCCAGGCAGTCGCTGCGCTGCTCCCTGCATTCGCCGCGCGCTTGCGGCTCGCCTCGCGGGCGTGTTTGCGTGAGCGAGCGCGCGGTTCGCGTCGCCGCGATGTGCGCGGCCGCGGTTGCCAACGCTTGTCGCGCGACGCCTTGCGCAACGTTTCGCACCGCATGTTTCGGTCCGGTGTCCCGCCTGGTGGCCTGCGTCACCGGCAGCGCGCGTGCAGCGTGCGAAAGTAAGGACGGATATCCACGGCTCGCGCCGCTTTGCGGGCTGTTCATGGTTTTTAGCATTCGGGGAATCACATGAAGTTACTCGTCGTCGGTTCCGGCGGCCGCGAGCACGCGCTCGCATGGAAGCTCGCGCAATCGCCACGCGTGCAGCTCGTCTATGTGGCGCCCGGCAACGGCGGCACCGCGCAGGACAGCCGCCTGCTCAACGTTGGCATCACCGATCCGCACGCGCTCGCGGACTTCGTCGAGAAAGAACAGATCGCGTTCACGCTGGTTGGTCCCGAGCAGCCGCTCGCGGCGGGCATCGTCAACATCTTCCGCGCGCGTGGCCTGAAGATTTTCGGCCCGACGCGGGAAGCCGCGCAGCTCGAAAGTTCGAAGGATTTCGCGAAGGCGTTCATGAAGCGTCACGCGATTCCGACGGCCGAATACGAAACGTTCTCCGACGTCGCGGCCGCGCACGCGTACATCGATGCAAAGGGCGCGCCCATCGTGATCAAGGCCGACGGCCTCGCGGCGGGCAAGGGCGTGGTGGTCGCGCAGACGCTCGAAGAGGCGCACGCCGCCGTCGACATGATGCTGTCGGACAACAAGCTCGGTGACGCGGGCGCGCGCGTCGTGATCGAGGAGTTCCTGACAGGCGAGGAAGCGAGCTTCATCGTGATGGTGGACGGCAAGAACGTGCTGGCGCTGGCGTCGAGCCAGGACCACAAACGGCTGCTCGACGGCGATCAGGGCCCGAACACGGGCGGCATGGGCGCCTATTCGCCCGCGCCCATCGTCACGCCTCAACTGCACGCTCGCGTGATGCGCGAAATCATCCTGCCGACGGTGCGCGGCATGGAAAAGGAAGGTATCCGCTTCACAGGCTTCCTGTACGCGGGACTGATGATCGACGCGCAGGGCACGCCCAAGACGCTCGAATTCAACTGCCGGATGGGCGACCCCGAGACGCAGCCGATCATGGCGCGCCTGAAGGGTGACTTCTCGAAGGTCGTCGAGCAGGCCATTGCAGGCACGCTCGATACCGTCGAACTCGAATGGGACCGCCGCACGGCGCTGGGCGTCGTGCTGGCCGCGCACAATTATCCCGACGCGCCGCGCAAGGGCGACTTCATCAGCGGCATTCCGGCCGAAACAGCAGATGCGGTGACGTTCCACGCGGGCACCACCCTCACCGACGGCAAGCTGACGACGTCGGGCGGACGCGTGCTGTGCGTCGTCGGGTTGGCCGATTCCGTGCGCAGCGCGCAGTCGGTCGCGTATGAAACTATCAACCACATTTCGTTCGACGGCATGCAGTATCGCCGCGACATCGGGTATCGCGCGGCCAACCGCAAACACGGCTAAACGGGGCCGCCGGTGCGCCGCGCCAGCGGGCGCGGCGGTCTGTGCGCGTACCCGCGACGCTGGAACGGCCCTTCGGGACCATATTGCGGCACCAGCGCTACACTTGGACCCGTCGGCGGCCGGTCGCAGTTTTATACGGCGACGAATCCCGGCGACCGAAAGAACATGTGTCGCGCGCGCCCTTGCAGGCGTCCTGCTCCGCTCCACTGAGTCTGAACCGCGGACGTGCTTCGAGCACGCCGCGCCCCACACACCATGACCGATCCGATTCACGACGCCCTCGACACGCAGACCGTCCGCACCTGGCTGCAAGGCCTGCAGACGCAGATTGCCGACACGCTCGGTGCGTTCGACGGCACGCCGTTCGCCACCGATAGCTGGCAACGCGCGCCCGGCGGCAAGCTGCGCGGCGGCGGCTGCACCCGCATTCTCGAAGGCGGCGGATTCTTCGAGCGGGCGGGCATCGGTTTCTCGGACGTGCAAGGCGACGCCCTGCCCGGTTCGGCAAGCGCGCTGCGCCCGCAACTGGCGGGCCGGGGTTTCGAGGCCATGGGTGTGTCGCTCGTGCTGCATCCGCGCAATCCGTACTGCCCCACCGTTCATATGAACGTGCGCCTGCTCGTCGCGACGAAAGCGGGCGAAGCGCCCGTGTTCTGGTTCGGCGGCGGAATGGATCTGACGCCGTATTACGGCTTCGAGGAAGATGCGCAGCACTTTCACCGCATCTGCCGCGACGCGCTGCAGCCCTACGGCGACGACCTGTACCCGCGCTTCAAGCGCTGGTGCGATGACTATTTTTTCCTGAAGCACCGCAACGAGCCGCGCGGAATCGGCGGAATTTTCTTCGACGACTACGCAGAGCCGGGATTCGGGCAGTCGTTCGCGATGGTCAAAAGCGTTGGCGATGCGTTCCTGAACGCGTACCTGCCCATCATCGAAAGACGCCGCGACATGCCGTACGGCGAGGCCCAGCGCGATTTCCAGGCTTACCGGCGCGGGCGCTACGTCGAATTCAACCTCGTTTTCGACCGTGGCACACTGTTTGGGCTGCAAAGCGGTGGGCGTACGGAATCGATCCTGATGTCGATGCCGCCCGTCGTAAATTGGCGCTACGACTGGCAGCCTGAGCCGGGCACGCCGGAAGCGC
The DNA here is from genome assembly GCF_037126505.1 of Paraburkholderia bengalensis. Taxonomy (NCBI): domain Bacteria; kingdom Pseudomonadati; phylum Pseudomonadota; class Betaproteobacteria; order Burkholderiales; family Burkholderiaceae; genus Paraburkholderia; species Paraburkholderia bengalensis. The sequence goes on along the minus strand of NZ_JACFYJ010000079.1, from coordinate 25,832 downwards.
GCCTGTATAGCGACTTTCTCGTGCCGCGCGAGTGGATCTGACGCGTGCTGCCGCGCCGCACCCGTGCTACTTGACAGGCAAAGGAACCGCAACTGAATCCGACCGCTCAATCCGTCGCCAGGCCCGTCGCCAGGCCCGCCGTCGAACGACGGGCGCTGCGCCGGCGCATCGGCATACTCGGGGGCACGTTCGACCCGATCCACGACGGCCACCTTGCGCTGGCACGACGTTTCGCCCACGCGCTCAATCTGACCGAACTCGTCCTGATGCCGGCTGGCCAGCCGTGGCAGAAAGCAGATGTATCGGCGGCCGAACACCGGCTCGCGATGACGCGCGCCGCTGCGGCGTCGCTGAAGCTGCCTGGCACGACGGTTCAGGTCGCCACGGACGAAATCGAGCACGATGGCCCCACCTACACCGTCGAAACGCTGCGTCGCTGGCGCGAGCGGGAAGGCGCGGAGGTGTCCATTTCGCTGCTGGTCGGCGCGGATCAACTGGTGCGGCTCGACACCTGGCATGACTGGCAGCACCTTTTCGACTACGCGCACATCGCCGCGGCGACGCGTCCGGGCTTCGATGTAAAGGCGGTGCCGCCCGCCGTGGCAGCGGCGATGGCGCAGCGCGCGGCAGGCGCCGACGTGCTGCAGGCGACACCCGCCGGTCATCTGCTCGTCGACACGTCGCTGGCATTCGACGTATCGGCCACCGACATTCGCGCGCACCTGCGCGCGTCGCTCGACAACCACGCGGACACCGCCGCCGGCACCGGCGAATCCGCGCAGAATCATGTCCCCGCCGCTGTGTGGGACTATATTGTTCAACATCATCTGTACCATCGGTAACCACATGGATATACGCAAGCTGCAACGCGCGATCGTCGACGGACTCGAAGACGTCAAGGCGCAAGACATCCGGGTGTTCAACACCACCCATCTGACCGAGCTGTTCGACCGCGTGATCGTCGCGAGCGGCACGTCGAACCGCCAGACCAAGGCGCTCGCATCGAGCGTGCGCGAGAAGGTCAAGGAAGCGGGCGGCGACATCGTCAGTACGGAAGGCGAAGACATCGGCGAATGGGTGCTGGTGGACTGCGGCGATGCCGTCGTGCACATCCTGCAGCCGGCGCTGCGCCAGTACTACAACCTCGAAGAAATCTGGGGCGACAAACCCGTGCGCGTGAAGCTGTCCACGCCGAATCCGTTTGGAGGCGCCCGCCCGTCCGAACCGCTCGACGACGAGGACGAAGACGAAGCGCCTGTTGCACGCCCCGCGCGCAAGGCGCCGGCTCGCCGCCGCTCGTGACTCCGCCTGTGCTCACGCGTGGATTGGCGCGGTCCGCCGCGTGCGGCTCTGACCCGGCGCTAGCTCGACGATGAAACTGCATATCCTCGCTGTCGGCCACAAGATGCCGGACTGGATTGCCGCGGGCTTCGACGAGTACGCGAAGCGCATGCCGCCCGAGCTGCGCATCGAACTGCGCGAGATCAAGCCCGAGCAGCGCTCGTCGGGCCGCTCCGCCGAAAGCGTGATGGCCGCCGAGCGGCAGAAGATTGAAGCCGCACTGCCAAGGAACGCGCGCATCGTCGCGCTCGACGAACGCGGCAAGGACTGGACCACGATGCAGCTCGCCACCGCCCTGCCCTCGTGGCAGCAGGATGGACGCGACGTCGCGTTCCTGATCGGCGGCGCCGATGGACTCGACCCCGCACTGAAGGCGCGCGCCGACATGATGCTGCGCGTGTCGAGCCTCACGCTGCCGCACGCGATGGTCCGCGTGCTGCTGGCCGAACAGTTGTATCGCGCGTGGACCATCACGCAAAATCATCCATATCATCGGGCTTGACCTCGGACTTGATCTCGAGCTTGATGTCGGGCCGGAACCTCGGGCCGGAACACGCCCTTATCTTCGGGCCGCGCATCGTGGCAAACAACCTGGCCGAATGGCCAGGTGCGCGGCGCCCGCCTCCTCTGTTACGCTCGTCACCACTCGCCGGCTCGTCGACTCGCGCAAGCCGCGCTTTTCATCTTCGATCAAGACCGACCATGAACCACCCGTCCGATGCAGCGTTTCCGTTCGTCTACCTCGCGTCGCAAAGTCCGCGTCGTCAGGAGTTGCTGACGCAGCTCGGCGTGCGCTTCGAACTGCTGCTGCCGCGCCCCGATGAAGACGCCGAAGCGCTCGAAACCGAATTGCCCGGCGAGCGCGCGCATGATTACGTGATGCGCGTGTGCGTCGCGAAGGCGCAGGCGGCTCGCGCGCGGCTCGTCGCGGGCGGCCATGCGAACGCGCCCATTCTCGTTGCCGATACAACCGTCACGATCGACGACGCGATTCTCGGCAAGCCCGTCGATACGGACGACGCCGTCGCGATGCTCACGCGTCTTGCTGGCCGCGACCATGAAGTGCTCACGTCCGTTGCCGTCGTCAATGCGCAAGGCGAGTTGCTCGAACCCGCGCTCTGCGTGTCGCGCGTGCGATTTGCTGCAGTGCAAAGCGATGCGCTGCGCCGCTACGCGTCAAGCGGCGAACCGCTCGGCAAGGCGGGCGCATATGGCATTCAGGGGCGCGCGGCGGAGTTCATCGAGCATATCGACGGGTCCTATTCAGGTATCATGGGTTTGCCATTGTTTGAAACCGCTGCCCTTCTACGCGCAGCGCGCATCGACTTCTAGAACAACACCATGAACGAAGAAATCCTGATTAACGTGACGCCCCAGGAGACGCGCGTCGCGTTGGTCCAGCAAGGCGCAGTGCAGGAACTTCACGTCGAACGCACGCTGTCCCGCGGGCGCGTCGGCAATGTCTATCTCGGCAAGGTCGTGCGCGTCCTGCCGGGCATGCAATCCGCGTTCATCGATATCGGCCTCGAGCGCGCGGCGTTTCTGCATGTCGCCGATATCTGGCATCCGCGCATCGCAGGCGAAACCCAGCAGCCCGTGCCGCACCAGCCCATCGAGAAGATCGTCTTCGAAGGACAAACGCTGATGGTCCAGGTCGTCAAGGACCCGATCGGCACCAAAGGCGCGCGGCTCTCCACGCAGGTGAGCATCGCGGGTCGCACACTCGTTTATCTGCCGCAGGAACCGCATATCGGCATCTCGCAGAAAATCGAAAGCGAAGCCGAACGCGAGGCCGTGCGCGCGCGGCTCACGTCGGTGCTACCTGTCGACGAGAAAGGCGGCTACATCGTTCGCACCATCGCGGAAGACGCGACGAGCGAAGAACTGGCCGGCGACGTCGCGTATCTGCGCAAGACCTGGGCGACGATACTGTCGCAGGCGCAGCGCATGCCGCCCACCAGCCTGCTCTATCAGGATCTGAATCTCGCGCAGCGCGTGCTGCGCGACTTCGTCAACGACGAAACCACGCGTATCCAGGTCGACTCGCGCGAAACATTCCAGATGCTCGCCGAGTTCGCGGCGGAGTTCACGCCCGCCGTGTCGTCGAAGCTGCATCACTACACGGGCGAGCGGCCGCTTTTCGATCTGTACAACATCGAAACGGAGATTCAGCGCGCGCTGTCGCGGCGCGTCGACCTGAAGTCGGGCGGCTATCTGGTGATCGACCAGACGGAAGCCATGACCACCATCGACGTGAATACGGGCGGCTACGTCGGCGCACGCAATTTCGACGACACGATCTTCAAGACCAATCTCGAAGCCGCGCATACGATCGCTCGCCAACTGCGGCTGCGCAATCTGGGCGGCGTGATCATCATCGACTTCATCGACATGGAGAACGCCGAGCACCGCGACCAGGTGCTAGGCGAGCTGAAAAAAGCACTCTCGCGCGACCGCACGCGCGTGACGGTCAATGGCTTCTCGCAACTCGGGCTGGTAGAGATGACGAGAAAGCGCACGCGCGAATCGCTCGCGCACGTGCTGTGCGAGCCCTGCCCCGTCTGCCAGGGAAAAGGCCAGGTCAAGACGGCGCGCACCGTTTGCTACGACGTGCTGCGCGAAATCCTGCGCGAGTCGCGCCAATTCAATCCGCGCGAGTTTCGAGTGGTGGCTTCGCAGCAGGTAATCGATCTGTTCCTCGAAGAAGAATCCCAACATCTGGCAATGCTGATCGATTTCATCGGCAAGCCGGTGTCGTTGCAAGTCGAATCGAACCTGAGCCAGGAACAGTACGACATCGTGCTGATGTAGGGGCTTACCCGTAATCAAGCCGAATCAAGGGTTGTCGATCAACCCTTTCAAGTCCTCCTCTGGCACATCGATTGCTTTAACGCATTCGACACCGCACGCGGGAGGCGACATGCGCTCCGAACAATACGACTACAACGACTTCAACAACGACCCCACTACGCTGCCGGACCCTTGCTACGACGGGCCCTGCGCCGCGACGCGGCAAGAGGCCAACGTTCTGGCAAAGGGCTCGCTGGCAGGCTACCTGACCGTCGGCATTGCGTGGCTGTTCGGCCTCGAAGCACTGCTTTCCGACGACGAAAACTGAGCTGGGCAATCCGCTTCCCATCGGCGGCCATACGAATTTTCAATGGCTTCCGTGTAGAGGTTACAGAGATTGATCGGGCGGCCGGCCGCACGCGCCGCACGCCCGTTGCCGCCGCCCTGTTCCGGCAAATCAACTAGACTTTCCGTATGCAGTTGCAATAGACGGAGGCTGCCATGGCTGAATCAATGGTGGGCATCATCGTCGGCATCGTCGTGCTGGCGGTCATCGCGACGCTGCTGTCGCATCAGTTGAGGCGCGAGCATCACATTCGCGACCGCGCGCTGGGACGCTTTGACGGACATCGCTGGTGGGAGCGCCTGCGGCATCGGCATTGAGCCGGCAGTCATCGTCGCCCGTCGTTCAACGCACGCCGATTTTTTCACTCATCGAAGCGCGCCGCCCGCTGCGGCGCCGACATGCGGCAAGCGTCAGCCGCCGTCACCCGGCCGCCGACTCGCCGCCCGCACGGAGGCAATCATGCCCGACGACGCCGCAACCCTGAGCTGGCAGCAAGTCGACTATGAAGGCTTCGAGATTCACGTCGCGCCGTCACTGAAGGAAGGCAGCGAGCGCTACACGTATGTCGGCTACGTGTGCCATCCGGGCGCGAATCCGAAGCTGCCCGGCCACACGGTGCCGTTTCACGCCGATGGCGAAGAGTCGTTCAAGACGTTCGACGATGCGCTCTACGAGTCCGTGCATATCGGCAAGAGCATCGTCGACGGCACCCATCCCGATCTGTCCGTGCTGTCGCTCGTGACGAGCGGAGTCTGAACGCGGGCGCGATGTGTTTGGCGCAGACCTATTGGTTTGCGCGCCCTTCGAGAACTGTCGGGGTGCCTTTGCGACAGCTCAGGAAAATTCCGACGAGAAAGATGAACAGATTCCCTTCGGTAAAGTTGAGCAATAGTGAGTTCGCAAAACAGCCGACTGTAAAGGCAAACAGATAAGCAAGGATGATCGTCCGCGCCGGCCCGCGCAGTTCGAGCGCGGACCGGCCGATCTGCACGAGCAGGAACACGAACAGCGCAATGCCGAGCGCGCCCAGCTGAATACCCATCAGCAGGAACTCGTTATGCGGGTTGCCCGCCGTCGCGGCCGCGGCGCCCGTGTGATTGCGCGCGTACGCATCGAATTCCTCCTGCACCGTGCCCACGCCGTGACCGATCACGGGGCGCTCGGCCATCAGTTCGAGGCTGCGCCGGTAGAACACGATCCGCACACCCATCGACGTATTCTTGTTGGACGTCTCGTACGCGCTGATTTCCTCATGCGTTTCGGCGAGCCGCGAGCCGTGCGAATGCAGCGCGGCGTACACGAGGCCGCACGCGATAGCCAGCAGCGCGAGCCCGCTGCTCCAGCGCACCCACGGCTTCACGCTGCGCAGCGACACGAAGTACGTGATGACATAGATCGCGATAAAGAGAATCGCAATGACCTGTCCCGTGCGCCCCTGCATCATCAGCAGCTCGTTGACGATCGCGAGAAACGCGACGGCGTACAGCGCAACCTTGGCGGCCAGCGCGCGCGCGTGGTGCGCGAAGTTCAGCGCCAGATAGAACAGCAGCGCCGTCATGATGCCCGCCGCGATGTGGTCCTTGAAGACCCACGCTTTACGGATCGGGTCGACATTCGAATGCCAGGGCCCGATCGACGTCCAGCCGAGCCAGTTCGAACACGACAGCAGCAGCGCAAAGGTCAGCGCGCCGAACAACGCCCACTTCGCGGCTGTCGTCCAGACCGTCGTGCGGCAATCGCGGAACGTCAGCATCAGCAGCGGCAAATAGATCAGCTTGCGATACTTCATCAGGAAGTCGAACGCATGCATGCGATCGGCCGTCGTCCACGCGAGGCTCAACGTCAGCGCAGCCGCGAGCAGCAGCGCAGCGACGCTCACGCGGTCCGTGAAGATCGCCCGCCAGTTGCGCCACACTTCCGGCGACAGCAGCGCGCAAACCGCGAACAGCGTCGCGGCGATATTGACGCCCGCCGTGGACAACGGAATGGCAAACAGCGCGACGAGCGCGAAAGTTCGCGCCACGATCAACGGATACGAATCTTTTGTACGGTGTTGCATGTGTGCTTCAACTCTCATTGACGAAACGCGCTCGCGTAGCCGTGGACCCCTCTGGGCTCGCTGCGTCGCGGCCCGGCCTTTGTCGGCCGGTGCCTTATGGTGATCGTGTGATTACCGCCTGCTTGAATCCTGCCTCGTGCACCCGTCTTCTGCCTCTTTGCGACGGTCCGCACCCACATCCGCCGCCATCATCTCATGGCTGCCGCACGACCGAACAGGTTGCACGTGGCTCGCGAATGCAAGCATCGGTGCACCGCGGGACGAACGTCGCAAGGCGGCCTCTCAGCGCGCGCGGCGGCCCAGATAGAAGGCGGTGCGCGCCGCGAGCGCCTGCGGCGAATAGAGCTGCTCGACGGTCCTGCGCGCCGCCCCGCCGATGCTCGCGCGCAGTTCCGGCTGCGCGACGAGTTGATCGAGAATCGCCAGCGCTTCGTCCGACGTATCGAACAGATAGCCGTTCTCGCCGTGACGGATCACGTCCGCGTAGCCCCCATGCCTGTGACATACGACGGGCAGGCCGCACGCCATCGCTTCGAGCACCACGCGGCCGAACGTCTCGACGTGCTCGCCCGTGCGGTAATAGAAGATGTCGAGCTCGTGCAGAAAGTCGGGCGCACTCATGGCGCCCTCGGGCAGCAGGCGGATTGCGTCGCCCGTCGGCAGCGCGCCCGTCAGCGTCGTCGCACCTTGCAGCAGCAGCTTGCAGCCGCGTGCAACGAGCGTCTTGTAGACGGCGATATCGTCGGGATGATGCTTGTCGGCCGTATCGCGGCTCAGACGTCCGATCACCGGCCGCGCATGCGCTTCGCGCGCGCGCGGCGCGAAGCGTTCGATATCGATCGGCGACGGCTGGATCTCGCCCTTCACACCCAGCAACTGCGCCTGAAACGACGAAATCAGCACGAACTCTGTCGCCGGCCAGCGCAACAGCGGCGGTGGCGACGACGTCAACGCAAGCAGCTTCGGATGAAACGTGTTGAACACGTACACGAGCCGCTCGGGACGCCCCGCCAGATACGGCCAGACACGGTTGCGCCAATGCGCGCCGACGAACACCCAGGTGCCGCCGCGCGGCAGACTCGCCTTGAGCGGCGCAAGACGCCGGATAGGATACGCCGCCGACAGTTCGCTCGATGTTCGCGACGACGTGCTCCAGAGCTGCACTTCGCTCTTGCCGCGCAGCAGTTCGTACAGACGCAGCGCCTCCTGCTCGCTGCCGCCATTCGGATTGTGAAAGCCGTTGAAGATGTGAATCATGCCGTCTGTCTGAATGGTCGCCGCCTGCACGGGACGCAGCGCGGCGGCGGACGAACCCGCGCGCGTCGCGGGATTTCTCGGTGTCGTATGTCTAGCCCGGGATGCTCACGCCGCGTGCTGCTGGAACTGGATCCGATGCAGGTTCGCGTACAGCCCGTTTTGCGCCAGCAGCTCGCGATGGCTGCCGCGCTCGACGATACGCCCGGCGTCGAGCACGAGAATGCGGTCCGCGCGTTCGATGGTCGACAGGCGGTGCGCGATCACGAGCGTCGTGCGGCCCTTCATCAGCGTTTCGAGCGCCGCCTGCACGTGACGCTCGGACTCGGAATCGAGCGCCGAGGTGGCTTCGTCGAGGATCAGGATAGGCGCGTCCTTGTAGACCGCGCGCGCAATGGCCAGACGCTGGCGCTGGCCGCCCGACAGCATCATGCCGTTGTCGCCGATCAAGGTGTCGATGCCGTTCGGCATCGCGGCCACGGTGTCCCATAGGTTCGCCGCGCGCAACGCGGCCTTGACGCGCTCGGCGTCCGCCGTCTGGCCGTACGCGACGTTGTTCGCAATCGTGTCGTTGAAGAGCACCACGTCCTGGCTCACCATCGCGATCTGGCTGCGCAAGTCGTGAATGCCGTATTCGGGCAGCGCGACGCCGTCGACGAGCACTTCGCCGCTGCTCGGATCGAAGAAGCGCGGCAGCAGATTCACGAGCGTGGTCTTGCCGCTGCCCGACGGCCCCGCGAGCGCGACCATCTCGCCCGGCGCGACCTTGAACGACACGCGGTCGAGCGTTTGGCGCTGCATCGGACCGCTCGCACCGTACATGAACGACACGTCGCGGAACTCGACCTCGCCCAGCGAGCGCTCGAGCTTGCGGCCGCCGCCTTCGGGCTCCGACGGCTCGTCGATCAGCCCGAAAATCAGTTCCGCCGCCGTCATGCCCCGCTGCAGCGGCTGGTTTACGTCCATCAGATGCTTGAGGGGCGAAATGATGAGCAGCATCGACGTGACGAACGCGACGAAGCCGCCTACCGTCGTCTGGTCGTGCGACGACTGCACGACGGCGATCGTGATCACGACGGCCAGCGCGATCGACGCCAGAAACTGCGTGAGCGGCTGCGCGAGACCGCCCGACACCGTCATCCGCATCGAGTAGCCGCGCAGGCGCTTGCTCATCTGCGTGAAGCGGTCGGTCTCGTACTGCTCGCCGTTGTGCACCTTGACGACCTTGTAGCCGCCCACCGTCTCTTCGACGACGTACGACAGCTCGTTGGTCAGTGTCTGATGCTCGCGGTTCAGGCGGCGCAGCCGGCGGTTGATCTTGCCGACGAGCCAGCCGATGCCGGGCAGCAGCACCGCGACGATCAGCGTCAGACGCCAGTTCAGATAGAACAGGTAGCCGAGCAGGAACAGCACGGTCAGCGAATCGCGCACGAGCGTGACCATCACGCCCGTCAGCACGTTCAGGATCTGGTTGACCTCGAAGACGATCGCGTTGATCACCGTGCTCGCCGTCTCGCGCTGGAAGAACGCGACGCTGCTGTGGATCATCCGGTTGAACATGCTGAGCCGCAGGTCCAGCAGGATCCGATTCGATACATACGACAGCAGATAGCCCGACGCGTATTGCGCGACGCCGCGCACGAGCGCAAGGCCGATCACGGCGAGCGGCACATACCATTTGGCGCTGTCGCTGCTGTGCGTGCCGAAACCGTGGTCGAGCAGCGGCTTGAGCAGCGCGGGAATGCCCGCCTCGGTGGCGGCGACGACGCCCATCGTGGCGATGGCGGCGAGAACGATCCAGATGAGCGGCTTCACATACGGCCACAGACGGCGCAGGACGACAGCCGTCGACGATACTTCACCGGAGCCGATGGGCTTGCTTAACGTTGGCTTGGCGCTCAAGAGATCCTCTGGTAATTCGGACGTGCGCAGGCCGCCCGCTGCGTCCATGAACCGCCCCTCGGGCGGATTGCAAATGCGACATTGTAAACCGTCCGCGTTGTCATCCCCGGTTGGCTAAATGGCTGGAAATCCAAGCGTTTGTGGCATCTCCGGCAATGGGGCTGCGCGGTGCCGCCGCGTCGAGCCCGCTGCCGGACGCAACGCGCCCGCCATGCTTCCGATCGATCGTTTCCGCGCTGTGTATACTTGCGCAACTTTCGTTGGGCGACGGTGCTCCGCCAGCAAGCCGCGAGGACCGCGCGCCGCCCTTCCCGGCCCTCGATTCGCATGACACAACCCACTCTCGGCGTCGCCCTCATCACGAAAAATGCCGCGCGCAGATTCGACGAATGCCTGCGCGCCGTCGCGTTCGCCGACGAAATCGTCGTCGTCGACAGCGGCAGCACCGACGGCACCGTCGAGATCGCCCGCGCACACGGCGCACGCGTGATCGACTATGGCGACTGGCCGGGCTTCGGCCCGCAAAAGAACCGCGCGGTCGATGCGCTCGGCACGACCTGGGTGCTGTCGATCGATGCCGACGAAATCGTCACGCCGGAACTGGCGGTCTCGATTGCAGGCGCGCTCGCCGCGCCGGCCGCGGATGTCTACGCAGTCGATCGCCTGTCGGCGTTCTGCGGACACTGGGTGCACCACAGCGGCTGGTATCCCGACTGGATTCCGCGTCTGTTCAAACGCGGCACAGCGCGCTTTTCCGACGATCTCGTGCACGAGCGGCTGGTGTTCGAAACGCCTGCGAAGCGGCTGGAAGGCAAGCTGATGCATCACTCATACGAGGACTACGAGACGGTGCTGCGCAAGCTCGACGCGTATTCGACGCTCGGCGCGCGGCAGCGCCACGCGGCCGGCCAGCGAGGCAGTTTCGGCAAGGCCGTGGGTCGCGGCGCATGGGCGTTCGTGCGCACGTATCTGTTGCGGCGCGGCTTTCTCGATGGACGGGCGGGCTTCATGATCGCGCTGTTCAACGCGGAAACCGTGTACTACCGGTTCTTGAAGCTCGCCCAACTGGAACGTCAGGATGCTTCGCAGCGTTGAATGCGTCGCGGTAGACCGCGCTTTCACGCGAATGCCGCATGAATCAGATCGGCGCCTGCTGGAACTCTAACCTGCTGAAACCCTAAACAAACGTCCGGCTCGCGCATGGCGCATGCGGCGGACGTCGCGCGCTTCAATAAACGATTTCGATCGCGCTGCCCGAAAACTCGCTGCGCAACGCCGCGAGCAGTTCGTCCGTCGGCTTCACGCGCCAGGCGTCGCCGAGCCGCACCTCGCCTTCCGCGTTGTCACTGCGATAAACGATCTGCACGGCCAAACCGGCCGGCATCGGCGCGGAGGGACGCTGCGAGCGGCCCGAATCGCCGTTGCCGTTGAAGCCGAAGCCGCCTCGACCGCCGCTACGCGCAGCCGGCGCAGGCGCTGCACTTTCGGCATCCTCCGGCTTTGCCCGGTAGGCTTCGAGCACTGAGCGCAGCGCCAGTGCGTTCGCGTTGCCGTTCATCTGAACCTTCACGGCCTGCGCGTAGCGCGTGCGCGCGCGGCCCAGATCCATCGGCGTATCGACAGTGAAGCGGATACCGCCCGTGAACGCGTCGTTTCGCGCCTGGCCTTGCACGACGAGCAACTCGTCTTCCTTGAAGAGCTGCTTGTGCGCTTCGAACTGCTCGTTGAACACGGTCACTTCGCATTGGCCCGTGCCGTCGTCGAGCAGCGCGATCAGCATCTTGCCGCGCTGGGTCATCTGCGTGCGCAGCGAGACGATCACGCCCGCCACCAGCTTGTCGCGCCCTTCCTTGAGCTCGCCGATCTTCTGCCGCACGAACCGGCGAACTTCGTCCTTGTAAGCGTCGAACAGATGGCCCGACAGGTAGAAGCCGAGCGCCGTCTTTTCTTCTTGCAGACGCCGCTTGTCCGGCCACATCGGTTCGTCGACGAGTTCGTGGCCTTGCGACGGCGCATCGCCCATGTCGAAGAGGCCCGCCTGCATTGCGTTGGCGCTCGCCTGATCGGCGGCTTCCATGGCAAGCGACACCGATGCGATCAGCTGCGCTCGGTTTGCGTGCAGTGAATCGAACGCGCCCGCCCGAATCAGCGCTTCAATCGTGCGGCGATTGACGACGCGGCGATCAATGCGGTTGCAGAAATCGAACAGATCGACGAACGGACCGTCTTCACGTGCGCGCAAGATTTCTTCGATCGCGTTCTGGCCGCTGCCCTTGATCGCGCCGAGACCGTAGCGGATCGTGCGCGAGCGCTTGCCGTCGGCTTCCGCGACGGGCTCGAAGCGGTACGCGGACAGATTGATGTCGGGCGGCAGCACGGCCATCTTGTTCGCGAGGCAGTCTTCGAACAGGATCTTGACCTTGTCCGTGTCGTCCATCGCGAGCGACATGTTGGCCGCCATGAATTCGGCGGGATGATGGGCCTTCAGCCACGCAGTGTGGTACGCGAGCAGCGCATAGGCGGCCGCGTGCGACTTGTTGAAGCCGTAACCCGCGAACTTCTCCATCAAGTCGAAGGTTTCGTCGGCCTTCTCGCGCGAGAGGCCGTTCTTCGCCGCGCCTTCCGCGAAAATCTCGCGGTGCTTGGCCATCTCTTCGGGCTTCTTCTTGCCCATCGCGCGGCGCAGCAGGTCGGCGCCGCCCAGCGAGTAGCCGCCGATGATCTGCGCCATCTGCATCACCTGCTCCTGATAGACCATGATGCCGTAGGTCTCTTTCAGAACAGGCTCGACGCGCGGGTCCGGATACTCGACCGTTTCGCGGCCGTGCTTACGCGCGCAAAAGCTCGGAATCAGGTCCATCGGGCCCGGACGATACAACGCCACGAGCGCGATGATGTCCTCGAAGCGGTCGGGCTGCGCGTCCTTCAACATGCCCTGCATGCCGCGGCTTTCCAGCTGGAACACAGCGACAGTATTCGCTTTCTTGAGGATCGAGAACGACGCGGCGTCGTCGAGCGGCACCTGCGCGAGCGACCAGTTTTCTTTCGACGGATCGAGACGGCGGATATAGCGCTCGGCCCAGTCGAGAATGGTCAGCGTGGTCAGGCCCAGAAAGTCGAACTTCACGAGGCCGACAGCTTCGACGTCGTCCTTGTCGTACTGGCTCACCACGCCGCTTTCGTCGCCCTGCGTATAAAGCGGACAGAAATCCGTCAGCTTGCCTGGGGCGATCAGCACGCCGCCCGCGTGCATGCCGACGTTACGCGTCAAGCCTTCGACGCGCTGCGCGAGTTCGAGCAGCTGATGCACTTCGTCTTCGTTGTCGAAGCGCTCCTGCAACAGCGGCTCTTCCTTCATCGCGTCGGCGATGGTCACGTGCTTGCCAGGCTTGAATGGAATCAGCTTCGCGACGCCATCGGTGAACATGTAACCGAGATCGAGCACCCGGCCGATGTCGCGCACGGCCGCCTTTGCGGCCATCGTGCCGAACGTGGCGATCTGCGAGACGGCGTCCGCACCGTACTTTTCCTTCACGTACTGGATCACGCGATCGCGGCCGTGCTGGCAGAAGTCGATGTCGAAGTCGGGCATCGACACACGCTCGGGATTCAGGAAGCGTTCGAACAGCAGGTTGTAGCGCAGCGGATCGAGGTCGGTAATACCGAGCGCGTACGCGACCAGCGAGCCCGCGCCCGAGCCCCGGCCCGGTCCCACGGGCACGCCGTTGTTCTTGGCCCAGTTGATGAAGTCCGCAACGATCAGGAAGTAGCCGGGAAAGCCCATCTTGATGATCGTGCCGCACTCGAAGTCAAGCCGCGCGTAATACGTTTCGCGCTGCGCGTCGCGCTCGGCCTGATCCGGGAACAGTTGCTCGAGCCGCTTCTCCAGTCCTTCTTTCGACAGCTGCACCAGGTAGTCGTCGAGCGACATGCCGTCGGGCGTCGGGAACAGCGGCAGCTTCGGTTTGCCGAGTTCGAGCGTCAGATTGCAGCGCTTTGCGATTTCGACGGTGTTCTGCAGCGCGGACGGAATGTCGGCGAAGAGCGCCGCCATTTCGTCTTGCGTGCGGAAATACTGGTCCGTCGAAAAGCGCTTCTGGCGACGCGGATTGGCGAGAATATCGCCCTCGGAAATACACACGCGCGCTTCGTGCGCGGTGAAGTCGTCGGGCGTCATGAACTGCAGCGGATGCGTGGCGACCACGGGCAGCTTCAGCGCCGCCGCGAGTGCGACGGCCTGCTGCACGTAGGCCTCTGCCCCCGGCTGCCCGCTGCGCTGCAGTTCGATGTAGAAACCGCCCGGAAAAATCTTCGCCCAGTTCAGCGCGTTGCGTTTTGCCCCCTCTTCGTTACCCGCCGCGAGCGCGATGCCCACGTCGCCCTGTTGCGCCCCCGACAGCGCCAGCAGCCCTTCGGCGAGTCCGCCTTCGAGCCACGCCGTTTCCACTTCCGCGCGGCCGCGATACTGGTTTGTGAGCCACGCCTTCGACAGCAGTTCGCACAGGTTCAGATAGCCGATCTTGTTCTTGACCAGCAGAAGCAGCCGTGAGGGCTTGTCGCGGTCGTCGGGATTCGTGATCCAGACGTCGCAACCGGCAATGGGTTTGACCCCTTTGCCACGGGCTTCCTTGTAGAAACGGACGAGACCGAATGCGTTGCCGAGATCGGTGAGCGCGAGCGCGCCCTGACCGTCTTTGGCAGCGGCATCGACGACGTCGTCGATACGCACGATGCCATCGGCAATCGAGAATTCGGAGTGAACGCGGAGATGGACGAAGCGGGGATCTGACATGGGCGACATTGTAACCCCGCCCTTCTGAAATTTTTCGTCAAAACCGTCCGCAACCATGGTGCTGGCCATTCGGCCAGGGCCGTTTGCCCGCGAGCCGTTTTGTCACAGCGATCGGCGCGCGTGGGGGTCGGCCGTTCGGTCAATTCGACGCAGGTCAATATGCCGTCTGGCGGATTGCGGGCCGAGTCTCAGGATGAGGGATAATACGTGTTCAAATCCATTTTTTGCCGTACGCGTGCTGCGTCCGCCCTCCATGCGCGCGCCGGGCACGGCGCTTTATCGCTTGACCCGCATGAACATTCTGAATCTCTCGTCCTATCAGTTCGCCACACTCGACAAGATCGTCGAATGGCGGCCGCTCGTCACCGCGCGCTGCAACGAACTCGGCTTGCGCGGCACCATCCTGCTCGCGCCAGAAGGCATCAATTTGTTTGTCGCCGGTGAAATCCCGCAGGTGCGGGAATTTATCGACTACGTCCGTCATGATCCCCTGTTCGAAGGGAAATTCGCCGAACTGCAATTCAAGGAGAGCCTGTCGGAGAAGCAGCCGTTTCGCCGCATGCTCGTCAAGCTCAAGCGCGAAATCATCACGATGAAAAAGCCGGCCATCAAGCCGGAACTGGGCCGCGCGCCGTCCGTCAGCGCCCGCACGCTCAAGGCGTGGCTCGACCGCGGCCACGACGACGCGGGCCGCCCAGTCGTGATGCTCGACACGCGTAATGCGTTCGAAGTCGATGTCGGCACGTTCGACAACGCGCTCGACTACCGCATCACCAGGTTCAGCGAGTTCCCGGACGTAATCGAGCAAAACCGCGCAGACCTGGAGGGCAAGACGGTCGTGTCGTTCTGCACAGGCGGCATTCGCTGCGAGAAAGCGGCCATCCACATGAAGGACGTCGGCATCGAGAACGTCTATCAGCTCGAAGGCGGCATCTTGAAGTATTTCGAGGAAGTGGGCGGCGCGCACTACAACGGCGAGTGCTTCGTGTTCGACTATCGCACCTCGCTCGACCCGAATCTGCGTCCGACGGCTACCGTGCAGTGCTTCGGCTGCCGCGCCGTGGTGACGCCGGAGGGCCAGCAGTCGCCGTTCTATGTGCCGGGCAAGACGTGCGCTGCCTGCCATCCCGACGCGCGTGCGCACGCTGATGCGGCGCGCGCCGCGTAACCGTCGAAGTCGCTTGGTGACGGGCTCGACGCGGGCATCCGGCCCATGATCTCGTACCGCGGTCGTTTCGCGCCTTCGCCAACCGGCCCGCTGCATTTCGGCTCATTGGTCAGCGCGCTCGCAAGCTGGCTCGATGCCCGAGCGCATCGCGGTACCTGGCTCGTGCGCATCGAAGACATCGACGGGCCGCGCACGGTTCCCGGCGCGGCGCAAGACATCCTCGACACGCTCGAGCGTTTCGGCATGGTCGCCGACGAGCCGCCCGTCTGGCAAAGCCAGCGCATGGCGCTCTATCAGCAGGCGTTCGAGCGCCTGCGGGCAAGCGGCCTCATCTATCCGTGCGGCTGCACGCGCAAGGAAATCGCGGATTCGCTCGTGCGGGCGCACGCCCGGCACACGACCCTCGCGTATCCCGGCACCTGCCGCGGCGGCCTGAACGGCAAGCCGGCGCGCGCGTGGCGCTTGCGCGTGCCCGACGGCGAGGACGCCATCGTCACATTCGACGATGGGTGGCAGGGCACGCAAACGCAAAATCTCGCCACCGAGGTCGGCGATTTCGTCCTGCGGCGCGCGGACGATCAATGGGCGTATCAGCTCGCCGTCGTCGTCGACGATGCGGACCAGGGCATCACGCACATCGTGCGCGGCGCTGACCTGCTCGACTCGACGGCGCGGCAAATCTATCTGCAACGGTGTCTTGAGGTGCCGTCGCCGTCATATCTGCACGTGCCCGTCGTCACGAACGCCGACGGCGACAAGCTCAGCAAGCAGACAGGCGCGCTGGCGCTGAACACCACGCAACCGCTCGTCGCGCTGAACGACGCGGCAACCCATCTTGGCTTGAGAATGAGTGACGCGGCCGCGACATCGCTCGATGCCTTCTATGCGGAAGCGATAACGGCCTGGTCGGCGCGCGTAAAACGCTGACGCGCGTGGAGCGGCGCCAATCTCACAGACGGTCAGAGACGGTCAGAGACGGCAGCAAAAAAGCGGGCAACAGCCAATGAACCAACGCACGGCGCCTGGCGCTGTCAGCCCTCCGCGCCGAATGCCGACGGCATGCGCTCATGCCGTCAGTTGGACGGCGTGGTCTTGCGCGGCATGCCGAAGCCGCCCAGCAATGCCGCCAGCGGCTGTTTCGAAGCGGGCTTCTGCGGCGCGGCAGGCGTTTCGTCGCGCTTGGCGGCGGCCGTCACCGCCGAAGGCGACGGCTCATACGGCTTGAAGAAGAAATCGTCGACGGGCTGCTGGCGATGATGCGTGCCGTGCGACGGACGCTCGTGCGCGCCCGTTGTGCGGCGGCGGCTGGCGCGATCATCGCGCTCGCGCCGCGAGCCGCGCTCGTCGTGATGATGGCGCACGGGCGTATCGACGGTCAGACGCTGCACGTCCAGCGGGCGCTTGATCAGCTTCTCGATATCGGCGAGCTGCTTGCGTTCGTTCGGGCTGAACAGCGACAGCGCATCGCCCGATGCACCCGCGCGGCCCGTCCGGCCGATCCGGTGCACGTAGTCTTCCGCGTTGAACGGCAGATCGAAGTTGATGACGGCGGGCAACTCGGCGATATCGAGACCGCGCGCTGCCACGTCGGTGGCGACCAGCGCTTCGATCTCGCCGCGCTTGAACGCGTCGAGCGCCTGCATCCGTTCGCTCTGCGAGCGGTCGCCGTGAATCGCCGTCGCGACCACGCCGTCGCGCTCGAGCTGGCGCGCCAGACGGCTCGCGCCGATCTTGCTGTTGCAGAACACGATCACCTGCTTGAGGCTGCGCTCGCGGATCAGCTGCACGACGGCGCCCGTTTTATCGCCCTCGGCCACTTCGTAGACGATCTGCGTGACGTTGGTCGCCGTCGAGTTGCTGCGCGCGACCTCGATAGTCTGCGGATTGCGCAGGTACGTGGCCGCGAGTTTCTTGATTTCGGGCGAGAAAGTGGCCGAGAACAGCAGCGTCTGACGCTCGCTCGGCAGCAGATTCAGGATGCGCTGCAGATCGGGCAAGAAGCCCATATCGAGCATGCGGTCTGCCTCGTCGAGCACCAGCATCTGCACCTGGCCAAGATTTGCTGTTTTCTGCTGCACGTGGTCGAGCAGACGGCCCGGCGTGGCAATCAGGATTTCGACGCCGCGCCGCAACTCCGCCGACTGCGGGTTCATATCGACGCCACCGAACACGACGGCACTGCGCAGCGCCGTGTGCTTCGCGTACGACTGCACGTTCGCGGCGACCTGGTCGGCGAGTTCGCGCGTCGGCGTGAGGATCAGCGCGCGGACGGGGTGACGGGCAGGCGACGCGCTCGTGCTCGCGAGCGGCAACAGACGCTGGATGATGGGCAGCGAGAAGCTCGCCGTCTTGCCCGTGCCCGTCTGCGCGGCGCCCATCACGTCACGGCCCCCGAGCACGACGGGGATCGCCTTGGCCTGGATCGGCGTCGGGGTCGTGTAACCCTGCTCCGCGATGGCTTTGAGGATGTCGGCGTGCAGGCCGAACTGGTCGAAGGTCACGTTGGTAGGCGTGGTTGCTGTGTCGGACATGGTGGCTTTCGCTAAAAATGCGCCTGCGCGGGAACCGCTTGCGCGTTGCCAAGGCGGGCGCCTTGGCGTCCGCATCAACTGTTTCTGCAGCTTCTTCTGCAGCGGCCGGGGCCGCGGAGGGCATCAGGATGAAGGCGGAGCCACGACGTCCCGCACAGGGCCCGATGTCATATCGGCAAGCATGCGGCCGGCTCCGGCCGGCGGAAACATCCACCGGAAAGGGCGGTATTGTAGCACTTCAGCACTAACACCCATGGCGCGGGCGCGGCGTTTCTGCTTCCGGCCGTGACGCCGCGGCAAAAAATCGGCTCGACAGGCTTGCGCGCCCGCGTGATCGAGCCCTGTGCCACGGGGCCGGATAAGGGCCGACGCGGGCAGCGTGGACACCGCGCGAGTCAATCCGATGACAGCGCGATGACAGGCGCTGCCAGCACGCCGCAACCGCCGACGCGCCCCCTGCTCACCACGTCTCGCGCATCACCATCAAGCGCAGCTCCGTCATGTCCTCGATGGCGTAGCGGATGCCTTCGCGGCCGAGCCCCGAATCCTTCACGCCACCGTACGGCATGTTGTCGACGCGGAACGACGGCACATCGTTGATGACCACGCCGCCCACTTCGAGTTCATCCCAGGCGAGATGCGCGTGCGCGAGCGAATCGGTGAACACGCCCGCCTGGAGGCCGAAGTCGCTGTCGTTGACGGTGGCGACCGCGGCTTTGAAATCGTCGAACTTTTCGAGGATGGCCACTGGCCCGAACGCTTCCTTGCGATACAGATCGGTGTCACGCCCCACGTTCTCGAGCAGCGTCGCCTCGAACATCGCGCCGTCGACCTTGCCGCCCGCGACGATCTTCGCGCCCGCCTTGACCGCGCCGTCCATCCAGCCCGCGAGGCGCCGCGACTCCGACTCGGAGATCATCGGCCCGACGAACGTCTTTTCGTCCTTCGGATCGCCCATCTTCAGCGACTTCGTCTTCGCGATCAGCTTTTCGCGCAGCGCGTCGTAGAGCGACGCATGCACGAGAATCCGCTGCACGCCGATACAGCTCTGCCCCGACTGATAGAACGCGCCGAACGCCAGCCGGTCCACGACGTAATCGAGCTTGTCGCGCTGATCGCCATCGACGATCGCGGCCGCGTTGCCGCCCAGTTCCAGAATCACTTTCTTCTTGCCCGCTTTCGCCTTCAGATCCCAGCCGACGGCGGGCGATCCCGTGAACGACAGCAGCTTGAAGCGCTCGTCGGTGGTGAAAAGATCGGCGCCGTCGCGATGCGCGGGCAGAATCGAAAACGCGCCCTTCGGCAGATCGGTTTCCGCGAGAATCTCGCCGATGATCAGCGCGCCGATGGGCGTGCGGCTTGCCGGCTTCAGCACGAACGGCACGCCGGCGGCGAGCGCGGGCGCGACCTTGTGCGCGGCCAGATTGAGCGGAAAGTTGAACGGTGAAATGAACGAGCACGGCCCGATGGGCACCCGCTTCACGTACGCGTGATAACCCTTCGCGCGCGGCGAAATTTCCAGATTGACGATCTCGCCGTCGATCCGCACGGATTCTTCCGCCGCGACCTTGAACGTGTCGATCAGGCGCGTGGCCTCGCCGCGCGAATCGTTGATCGGCTTGCCCGCTTCGATGCACAGCGCCATCGCGAGTTCGTCGAAGCGCTCGCGAAAGCGCTTCACGCAGTGTTCGAGCACGGCCTGACGCTTGAACGGCGGGAATGCGCGCATCTCGGGCATCGCGGCAACGGCCGCGCCGATCGCCTTGTCGATGGCCTGCGCGTCGGCCATCGCGACGCGCGTCGCCACTTCGCCGCTGAACTTGTCGGTGACTTCGAGATCGGTGTTCGCGGCCACGGGTTCGTTGGCGAGATAGTACGGATAGCTCTTCTGCAACATGACACGCTCTCCTTTGATCAAGTCGGATTCGCAGATCGGATTCGCAAGCCCCCCTGGCAGCGCAAACTCGCGCGGCAAAACCATCCTCAGCGCCGGCGTCGCGGCGAAGCTCACGGCGGACCGCTCACAACTGCGCCGAAAGCCGTTTGATCTCGCGGTTCAGCACGCGCTCGTTATCGGAATAATCGATAGGCACATCGATCACGTGGACGCCCGGCGTCGCGAAGCACTCGCGCACGAGCGGCGCCAGTTCCGCCGCCGCGCCCACGCGATGCCCGTGCGCGCCGTAGCTCTTCGCGTAGTCGACGAAATCGGGGTTGCGCAGCATCATCCCGTAGTCGGGGAAATTCATGTTCTCCTGCTTCCAGCGGATCATGCCGAACGCGTCGTCGCGCACGATCATCACGACGAGGTCGAGCTTCAGCCGCACGGCCGTTTCCAGCTCCTGCGAGTTCATCATGAAGCCGCCGTCGCCGCACACGGCCATCACGTTGCGCTCGGGATGCACAATCTTGGTCGCGATCGCCGACGGCAGCCCGGCGCCCATCGACGCGAGCGCGTTGTCGAGCAGCAGCGAGTTCGGCTCGTGCGCGCGGTAATAGCGCGCGAACCAGATCTTGTACATGCCGTTGTCGAGACAGATGATCCCGTCGACGGGCATCGTCTCGTAGACGTCGTGGACGACGCGCACCGGATACATCGGAAAGCGGTCGTCGTGCTGGCCCTTCGCCAGATGCGCCTCGAAATGCTCCTTGATCTCCTTGAAGCGCGCGAAGTCCCAATGCTCGCCCTTGCCTTGCAGCGCTTCCTTCAGCTGCCACACGGCGTTCGCGATGTCGCCGACCACTTCGATCTGCGGAAAATACACCGGGTCCACTTCGGCACCGAGGAAGTTCACGTGGATCACGGTTTTCTCGTTCGAATCGGCGCCGCGCATGAAGAACGGCGGCTTTTCGATTACGTCGTGGCCGACGTTGATGATGCAGTCCGCGTGATCGATCGCGCGATGCACGAAGTCGCCGTCCGACAGCGTCGCGTTGCCGAGCCACAGCGGATGCGATTCATCGATCACGCCCTTGCCCATCTGCGTCGTGAAGAACGGAATGCCGATCTGATCGACGAATTCGCGCAACATCTTGCGCGTGGTCTTGCGATTGCCGCCCGCGCCGATCATCAGGAGCGGATGCTTCGCGTCGACAATCGCCTTCACCGCATGCTCGACGGCCTTTTCTTCGGCGACGGGCCGGCGGCTGTAGCTCTTTGGAATCGGCTTGCCGTCGCCTTCTTCGTGCGCGACGTCTTCGGGCAGTTCCAGGTGCGTGGCACCCGGCCGCTCTTCTTCGGCCTGGCGGAACGCCTCGCGCACCGACGCGGGAATATTGCCGATCGATACGATCTGCCGCGTGTACTTGGTGAGCGGCTCCATCATCCGCACCACGTCGACGATCTGGAAGTGGCCCTGCTTGCTCGACTTGATCGGCTTCTGACCCGTGACCATCAGCATCGGCATGCCGCCGAGCTGCGCGTAAGCGGCCGCTGTCACGAAGTTGGTGGCGCCGGGGCCGAGCGTCGCGAGACAGACGCCCGTGCGTCCCGTCAGACGTCCATAGGTGGCGGCCATGAAACCCGCCGCCTGCTCATGGCGCGTGAGCACGAGCTTGATACGGGAGCGGCGCAGCGATTCGAGGAGATCGAGGTTTTCTTCGCCGGGAATGCCGAACACGTACTCGACGCCTTCGGCTTCCAGCGATTTGACGAACAGATCCGATGCTTTCATGGGAAGGTCTCGCTTGACGAACGAACGCGGACCGGGGCCGGCGCGACGCCATGAAGCGCGTCATGCAACGGCACGCGGACAAGGATGATCGAAAACGATGACGGCCGCGCAACTGCATCGAAAAGAGCAAGCGGCCTGTGGCACACAGCTTACTACCGGAGGGGAAAACGTGTCGTCACCCGGGCAGCGGCACGCCTGACGCCAGCGAGAATGCGAAAAGCGTTGCGGAAATACGGAAAGGGGTGCGATTCGCGCGAAGTCCAACCGGCATCAGCGCACGATCGTCACGCAGTCGGACAGCAGCGGCGGCGCATCCTCGCCGAGCATCGCGTCGTACAGCGTGGCCTGTGGGCCCTTGGTCCACCACGTATAGCTGCCCGCCTCATACTTCGCGCCCGAGCCGGACAGCACATTGACAAACAGCATCTGCTTGCCCTTCACGGGCAGCACCGCGAAGCTCTGACCGTTGGTTGCATTCAAATAGGTGACGTGCAGGATGCGGCCCGTCGCGCAGGTGTACTTCTGCGTTACCCGATGCGCGGTCCGGATATCCGGCAGCGGCAGCAATTCCGCCGCGCGTACCGCTCCCGAAGCAGCGGCGAGCGCCGCGACGACCATCCATCCCCACCGCCTCATGCTCATCGATTTCCTCGTTTCTTGACGCCGTGTTGTGATGACTGACTGCCTGACGACTGCGACGGGCTTGCGCGTGCCCGGATCGATCACGGTTAAATCACGGGTCGATCACGTCGGCGCAAGCATCCGTTGGCGCGGCGGCCACGTGGCCCACCACGGGAACGATCTTCAGCCCCGCCGACGCGATCCGGCACGGCGCGGCAGCCAGTCCGCAACCGCCCAACGCAGACGCGAGCGTCAAAGCCGGGACGAGCAGTGCGATACGCCGGGCGGTATTTCGTGCGGCATTTGGTGTGATATGTCCCGCGGTATGTCGCCTGATAAGCCGCAGCATCATCCCGCTCTGCCCCGCACCTGCCTGATCCGTTTTCAACGCGCCCCGCTCCTTCGACCTGCAAACGCCTCATATTGCCAACACGCCACGCCCGCACGCGCGACGGCTTCTACTTGCCCGACACCGGCTTGACGAAGCCCGCCGCCTGCTTTGCGCGCTGCAGCGCCTCGCCGATGTCCTTGCCCGTCGCAAGCGCCACCCCCATGCGACGCCTGACGAAGCTCTCGGGCTTGCCGAACAGGCGCAGATCGGCACCCGGCACGGCGAGCGCCTGCGCGACGCCTTCGAACGCGATGGCCGTCTCGTCGAGCCCGCCGTAGATCACGGCCGACGCGCCCGACGCGCGCAGCGCCGTATCGACTGGCAAGCCGAGAATGGCGCGCGCGTGCAGTTCGAACTCCGACAGGCGCTGCGACGCGAGCGTTACGAGCCCCGTGTCGTGCGGACGCGGACTGACTTCCGAGAACCATACGTCATCGCCACGCACGAAAAGTTCCACGCCGAACAGCCCGCGGCCGCCCAGCGCCGCCGTCACCTTGCCGGCGATTTCACGCGATAGTTCAAGCGCACGCGGGCTCATCGGCTGCGGCTGCCACGATTCGACGTAATCGCCCGCTACCTGAACGTGGCCGATGGGATCGCAGAAATAGGTGGCGGTCTGCTGCGTGGCGGGATCGATTGCGCGCACGGTCAGCTGCGTGATCTCGTATTCGAAATTGATGAAGCCCTCGACAATCACGCGCCCATGATTCACGCGCCCGCCCGCCATCGCGTACTGCCACGCGGGCTCGACATCCGCGTCGCTCCTGAGCACCGACTGCCCCTTGCCCGACGACGACATCACCGGCTTCACCACGCACGGATAACCGACCTTCGCGATGCCCGCCTTCAGTTCGTCGAGAGAGTCGGCGAACGCGTACGGCGAAGTGGGCAGACCGAGTTCCTCAGCGGCGAGACGCCGAATGCCCTCGCGGTTCATCGTGAGCTGCGTGGCGCGCGCCGTCGGAATCACCTCGGCGACGCCGTCGGATTCAATCGCAGCGAGCGCGTCGGTGGCGATGGCCTCGATCTCGGGCACGATCAGATGTGGCTGCTCCGCTTCGACCAGCGCGCGCAGCGCCTTCGCGTCCGTCATGTCGATCACATGCGAGCGGTGCGCGACCTGATGGCCGGGCGCGTTCGGATAGCGATCGACCGCGATCACTTCGACGCCCAGGCGCTGCAGCGCGATGATCACTTCCTTGCCCAGTTCACCCGCGCCGAGCAGCATGACGCGCGTGGCGGAGGTCGAAAGCGGGGTGCCGATGCGTTGGCCGATCTGCATGGATGCTCCAGAGAATTTTGACGAAAGCAGGTGGAATGAATGACTGCGGCGATGTTAACATGCGCGGCCCCTGCAACTGCGCCCGCCGCGTGCCGATAACCCCGATAAGCCCCGGATCGGCTGCGCCGGCAAATCATGCCGCTTGCGAGCCGGCGGACATCGTGAACGGCGCGCATGCCTTATGTCCATCCGGCCTATGCATGTCGGCACCCACGCTTGCGCTCGCATGCGGCAAGCGTAGTGCGATACCCTTACGCCTTCGCCAGTCTAGAGAGGAACGACGATATGCAGCCCACGTCCGACACGCAACGCGACGCACGCCCGAGCGCCACACCCGATGCATCGCCGGATGCGCCCGACGCGGCCGCGCGGACGTCGGTTGGCCGGCGCACGGGCGCAGCGCTGGCAGCCGTGTCGCTGTGCGCGCTCGTCGCTGCCTGCTCGATGCCGAAACATCTCGACGCGGATGCCCCACCCCCCGACCCGTTCAATCGCGCCGCGACGCAACTGCTCGACAACACCGACTGGCAGCTGAGCGGCTGGAAGGTCGCGGGCGGCAGCACGCGCGAGGTGCCCGGCGCCGCCAGCGATGCCGGCGCGGAACCCATCACGCTCGTGCTGTCGGCGCAAACGGGTCAGCGCCGGGCCAGCGGCTTTTCCGGCTGCAACCGCTACTCGGGCACCTACTCGCTGGCGGAGGGCAAGCTGAGCTTCGGCCCGCTCGCGGGCACGCGCATGGCGTGCGCGACGCCGGGCGGCAAGATCGAAGGCGCCTATCTCAGCGCGCTCGCGCATATCGAGCACTCAGGCGTCGACATGCGCAAGCCGCAGCAGCTTCAATTGATTCTCGACAACGGCGACACGCTCGTGTTCGCGCGACGCGGCCAATGACCGCCCAGCGGGCGACCGTCGACAGCCAGCGCACGCTGCATGCGGCGGCGCGACGGCTGCCCTCTGGCTGCGCGTGCCCGGCCACGGTTCGCGCCGCGTTTCTGGCTACGCGGATAGAACTTGCGACACCGGCTTCGGAAGCGCGCCGCGTCGCCCAATTAAACTCGACGGGTTGTGCAAGCGCCTCGTCATTCGTTGATGTCTAGCATGCAAACGGTAGTTTTCGGCTGGTTCGGCGCTTCCGCCGTCTGGTTTCTTCCCCTGTTGTGGCGTCTCGTGAAGTCCGCGCTGCCGGGTGGCGCAGGCCTGCGCGGGCCCGGCACGATCCGGTTGTGGCTCGGCTTCGTCTGCGTGCTGGTCGCGAGCTGCACGCTGGAAGCGTCGCTCGTCAACGTGCAGGGCATGAACGGCTTCGGTCATGCGCTGGCTGCGGGGCTCGCGCATCTGCTCGGACGCGTCGCGACCCCGCTCGCGATGCTCGGGCTGTTCCTGCTGTCGCTGCCCTGGCTGATCGGATTCCGATGGTCGTCGTTCGTCGCGTGGGCCAACGATGCATTCGGCCTCGGCCTGTCGCGCCGCGCCCGCGCCGACGAGCCGCGTGTTCCATCCCGCGCCGCCGATACGGCGCTTCGCACAGCAGCGCGCCCATCAACACGATGGCGCCGAAAACCAACGGGCGTTACGCACGGCCGCCCATGACCATGATCAGCCCCCGATCGGCGTGGGCCAATTCCTTAACCAATTCCGACATCGGGTGGTGTGCAAGGTGCGTGGGCACGCCGCGAGGAAC
>NZ_JACFYJ010000078.1:0-38571 GCF_037126505.1 Paraburkholderia bengalensis | reverse complement strand
AGCATCGCGCTGAAAAGTTAACAGCTCGGCGCCTCGTTTACAACACCTCCCGCGTCAAAAGCAAAAATGCCGTTCAGTGCTTAACTGAACGGCATTAGCGCATATGTGGCGCTTTTTCATTGATGCGCAAACGCACGAGAAAACGCGCGACATATCAGGCGCAGCGCGGCGAGGTAAGACGCGCCCGTCAGCCCGCATGCCCGACGTACAACCACACGCCGCACGCGACGGCGACGCTTCCATACACGGCGTACACGGGCAGCTTGAGCTTCGCGAAGCACACGCCCGAAAACAGCGCTGTCACGAGATAGGCAGGTTCGAACGGCACATTGCGTGCGATGCGCAACACGGCGACGGCGAGAAACGCCGTCGTCATCGCGCGCAGCACGCGCATGCCGTGCTCGAAGCGCGGGTTCGTCTTGAGCTGGCGCAGATGGCGCTGCGCGAGCACGACGAGGCAGCCCGACGGCACGAAGAGCGCGAGCGTCGCCATCACTGCGCCTTTCCATCCCTGGATCAGGTACCCGAAAAACGGCACGACGTTCAGCAACGGTCCGGGCGACAACGGCGACAACGAAAAGGCGAGCGTGAACTCGTTGTCGGTCAGGCCAATGGCGGGCGTCACGAGCAGCGTCTTCAGTACGGGCAGCGCCGAGAAGCCGCCGCCGAACAGCGTCAGCCCCGCGCCCGCGAGGCGCGGCCACAGCAGCGCGCGTTCGTAGCGATGCGGCAACGGCAGCGCGAAGATCACAAGCAGCACGCACAGACCGATCATCAGACGCCAGTCGCCGGGGCTGAGCGTGGTCGCGAGGCGCGCGCCGCGCGCGTCGCTGCGCACCCAGCCCGACATGAACGCGGCACCCAGCATGCCGATGTATGCCGCGGGCGTATGCGCGCCGACGAGCGCGATGCAGCCGAGCGCGGCCGCCGTCCATTCGAGCCGACCGCGCACGAGCGCGCGCGTCTGTTTGTACCAGGTCACGCCGATCAGCGTCGCGAGCACGACGCTGAAGTGATTGAGCAAGGTCTGCGACGCGACTTCGCGGACGATCGGCGTCTGATAGAAAAGCGCGAACGCCGTCATCAGCATGAAGAACGGCAGCACGCTCGCGAGGCCCGCGACCCATGCGCCCGCGCGCCCGCGCAACACGTGGCCGAGCTGCACGGCGACGTTGCAGCCGACGGGCCCCGGCACCATCCACGCAAGCGCGACGATATCGGAGAACGCGAGCCGCGTCAGGCGCTCCTCGCGTTCGACGTAGTGGTTCTCCAGTTGCGCCATTAGCGCGAGCCCGCCCCACGACAGCGCGGACAATCCAAACACGACGCGAAACAACGTCCAGAGCGGCTCGCGCTCGTTGCATCGCGTGGCTTCGTCTACGGTCGGCGGGCGGAGCGCCGTCATATGCCGGACTGGCTGCATGCGAACACCTTTATCGGAGGCGGTTTCTTATGCGGCGCGCGCCGCCGTTGGCCGCGAGGACGCGCGCGCTTCGGGTCATGCGCCGCCGGACGCGAGCATTCGGGCGGCGTTGCTGCCGTTCATGTTCTGCATGGGTTGCAGCGGACGGCCAGGGAGGAAAGCCGCGTCGATGCGGCGTGCTCCGTTCAGACCGACTCGTTGCTTGTGCTGGTGCTGATGCTGGTGTTGAAACGTGAAGCGTCGCTGCTGCTGTCGATGTCGGTGCTGTGCACGACATGCGCGCTGTGCGTGCCGCAAACGCCGAAGCGTTCGAGCAGCGTCGCGATGCCCTCGGCGGGCACGGGCCGCGAAAACAGGAAGCCCTGCGCCTCGATGTGTCCGAGCGCCGCGAGCCATGCGATCTGTTCTTCCGTTTCCGTGCCTTCGACGACGACCGTGAGCCCGAGTGAGCGCGCGAGGTTGACGATGGCCGTGACCATCACGCAGACGCTGCGGTCGCCGGGAATGGCCTGCACGAATGAGCGGTCGACTTTCAGCGTATCGACCGAGAAGCGGTTCAGATACGACAGCGACGAATAGCCGGTGCCGAAGTCGTCGAGTGCGATGCGCACGCCGAGGCGCTTCAACGCAAAGATCTTTTCGGAGACGAGTTCGGGATATTCCATCATCGCCGTCTCGGTGATTTCCAGTTCGAGGCGGCGCGCGGCGATGCCCGTTTCCTCGATGGCGTGCGAGATCGTCTCGTACAGGTCGCCGCGCCAGAACTGTACGGCCGAAATGTTCACCGCGAGTGACAGCGTGTCGTAACCGTGCTGCTGCCATTGCGCGAGTTGACGGCAGGCGGTGCGGATCACGAAGTCCCCGATGGGCACGATCAGTCCCGTCGATTCGGCGACGGGAATGAACTCGTTGGCGGGAATCAGCCCGTGTTGCGGATGATTCCAGCGCACGAGCGCCTCGAAGCCTGTGATGCAGCGGCGCGCGAGATCGATCTTCGGCTGGTAGGCGAGGAACAGCTGCTGGTCGGCCAGCGCGACGCGCAACTGCTGCTCCCACTTCATCAGACGGTCCGCGCGGTGCGACAGATGCGGCGAGTAAAACTGATAGCAGTTCTTGCCTGCATCCTTGGCGCTGTACATCGCAAGGTCGGCCTTCTTCAACAGGTCGATTTCGCTTTCGTTCGCAACCGAGTACAGCGCAATGCCGATGCTCGCATGCAGCACGAACGAGCTGCCGCGCACTTCGAACGGCTTCGAGAACACGTCGGAGATGGCGTCCGCGAGCGTGACCGCGCGCTTCTCGACATCGTCGCCCTTGATCACGACGACGAACTCGTCGCCGCCGATGCGCGACAGCGTGCCCGCATCGGCGACGGCGTCGGCGAGCCGCGCGGCTGTCATCTGCAGCACGATGTCGCCGGCGTTGTGGCCGAGCGTGTCGTTGACCGTCTTGAAGTTGTCGAGGTCGATGAAGAGGATCGCGAGGTGCCCGAGATTGGCCGGCTGCGCGACGTCGTGGCGCAGGCTCTGCAGCGTCGAGTAGCGGTTGCGCAGGCCTGTCAGCAGATCGAATTCGACGAGATGCGTCATCTCGCGCTCGCGTCCGAGCAGCTTGCCGATCAGCCCGGTGGCGACGGCGAAGAAGCCGAGCATCGCGAGCGAGATGAAGCTCGCCATCAGCAGATAGACGTTGCGCGTGTGGTTGTAGTCGGCGAACTCTTCGGCTTGCGACAGACCCACCAGCACGCCGAGCGGATAGCCGTCGATGTGCCGGTACGAGACGATGCGCGTGACGTTGTCGATCGAATCGACGTAAGTGCCCGACACGTGTTCTGACGTGGGATACACGCCCGTTGCCGTGAATACGCCTTGCGAATGCTCGGAGTTGCCCGTGCGCCGCGCGAGCACGGCGCCGCTGTCGGAGATGACGGCGATCACGCCGTCGTGTCCGATGGCCGCGTTGTTGTAGAAGTCGCTGGTGAAGTAGCTCGGGTCTTCCGATACGACCACGACGCCCGCGAACGAACCGTCGGGATGATTCAGGCGGCGCGTCATCTGCAAGGTCCAGTGACCCGACACGCGGCCGAGTACGGGCTTGCTGATGTAGAGCTGGTCGTCGTTCTCGTGCTCGTGGACCTTGAAGTGTTCGCGGTCGGACAGGTCGATCGGTTTCGGATTGGCTTCGACCGTGTTCGCGATGAGCTTGCCGTGCTCGTCGATCAGCGAAACCTGCACGAGCGTTTCGCTCTGCACGACGCCTTTTTCGACCGTGCTCGCGAGATCGAAACGTCCCGGCGATTTTTCGAACTCGTATTTGACAAAGCGCGTGATCTGATCGACCTGGTGGATTGCCTTGACGGTGTGCTGCTCGAGCGCCGCCGACAGGATCGCCGCCGAGGCCATCGCCTCGCGATAAGTCGTTTCCTTCTCAACTGACAGCCGCGCGAAGATTACCGTCCACAGCAGCACGAGCACCAGCACGCCGAGCGCGGGAATCGCCAGCAACGCGCGGCGGCGCGTGCCCGCCGGATCGAGGCGGTGCCTGACGTCGCGCGCGGAAGGAAGGCGGAACTGATTCATCGGTTGGACCGGGACCCTGGGCCTTGGCTGTGCTTGCGTTGCGGTTGAGGGTTTCGATTAGCTGCACGAATGTTAAAGCAACCGGCTGTCTTGACGAATTGATAGGTCGCAACGGCTTGTCGAAGGCGGGGCGGGGTGGCGAGCCGAGCCACCCGTTGGTCATCGGTTACGATTTGATATTACTGAATGGGCAAAAATTAAGGAAGGGCTCGCGCTTCGGGTATACGCTGTCCCCGGCGGGCATGCGGACAACTGTCCGGCCAAACGGACGAACTGTTCGCACGGACACGCGCACTGGGCGTCTGGAGCACCCCGTCGATAGGGCGTGGAGGTCGCGCTTGTCGTCCGAATGGAATGCCAGCAGCCATGTTCGCGACGCGGCTATTCATGCAACCTGCATGGATAGCCGCTGGCGCGTGAGATCCGGGCGATGGATGTAGCGCGTCGCGCGCATTTTTAGAACATTCAGGTGACGCGCGAGTGTCAATTTTGATGGTGATGCGTCGGGCGAGCGTCGGGGATGTCCTGACCGTCATGCGCCAACAACATGTGCCACGACGGTCACGATCGACCTTCGTCGCAATACGTCACGGCAGACGGAACGTGCCGTCGACGATCGTCACCGATGCGCCGCCAATCCAGGTCTTGCCCGCTGCATCGTCATAACGGACGTACACGTCGCCGGCGCGTCCCAGCGCGGTGCCCTGGCGTACCGTGTACTGCATGCCGGGCCGCGTGTTCTGCGCCGTAAGCAGACCCGCAAGTGCCGCGTTCGCGCTGCCCGTCACAGGGTCTTCCCCCATGCCGAGGCCGCCGCCCATCATCAGGCAGCGCAGTTCGAACGTCGCGGGCCCGTGCGCGTCGTGCGGACCATACGCCGCGATGCCATGCGCGCCGACCGTCCTCGCGACTCGCCCGAGCGCGGCCGCATCCGGGTCGAGCGCGAGGCACGCCTGCGCCGACTTCATTCGCACGACGAGCCATTGCGGACCATTGTCGACGCCGCAAGGCTGCGCGGTGTAATCGACGGCATCGCTGCGCAGCGCTTCTGCCAGCGCGCCGTATTGATCGTCGGCGAGCGGCGTGACGCGCGCAGGCGGCGCGGCGAATGCCCACACATCGCGCGCGCTGTCTGCTTCCGTCAGCTCGATGAGGCCCGCTGCGCATTGCTGCACGAGCCGGCCGGACTGCTTCGGCTGATTGCCCGCTTCGCGCCACGCGTGCGCGCTGCCGAGAGTGGGGTGGCCGGCGAACGGCAGCTCGCCGCGCGTCGTGAAGATGCGCACGCGATAATCGGCCGACGGGTCGGTCGGCTTTAGCAGGAAGGTCGTTTCCGACAGATTGGTCCAGCGCGCGATCGCCTGCATCTGTTCGCTGTCGAGCCCGTCCGCGTCGAAAACGACAGCGAGGGGATTGCCCTTGAACGGCACCGATGTGAAGACGTCGACCTGTTTGAAGCGCACGGTGTGCTGTTGCATCGTCGGTTCCTCTTTCGTTTTTTGCTGGGTCTGCGCCGCGACGTGTCGGGTCTTGTGTTGCGAACCTGGACCGTCGATGCGAGCGCCGGGCTTTCGAAACGGCGCGTGCACAAAAAAGCCGCCGATGGCGCTTTCACATCATCGACGGCGTATCGGCATCGTTGCACGCCGTGTGGACAGGGTCGGCTTACGCGCGTGCGCGTGCAACCACCGCCTCACAGCGTGCGCGAATGGCCGCTTACTGCACTTCGGCGATCAGCTCGATCTCGACGCATGCGCCAAGCGGAATCTGCGCGACGCCGAACGCCGAACGCGCATGCTTGCCGCGCTCGCCGAACACATCGGCGATCAGCTCCGATGCGCCGTTCGTCACGAGATGCTGCTCGGTGAACGTAAGCGTCGAGTTCACGAGGCTCATCACCTTGACGATGCGCGTCACGCGGTTCAGGTCGCCGACATGCGCGTGCAACGTGGCGAGCAAGTCGATCGCGACGGAGCGCGCAGCTGCCTTGCCTTCTTCCGTGGTGACGTTGTCGCCGAGCTTGCCCGCCCAGACCTTGCCGTCCTTCTTCGCGATGTGGCCCGACAGATAGACCGTGTTGCCGCTTTGCGCGCTCATCACGTAAGCGGCGGCGG
Organism: Paraburkholderia bengalensis; assembly: GCF_037126505.1. Taxonomy (NCBI): domain Bacteria; kingdom Pseudomonadati; phylum Pseudomonadota; class Betaproteobacteria; order Burkholderiales; family Burkholderiaceae; genus Paraburkholderia; species Paraburkholderia bengalensis. Next base: position 32,455 of record NZ_JACFYJ010000078.1, on the reverse strand, counting down.
GCGCGCCCGCGACGGGCAGCTCGATGCCCAGTTCCTTCAGCTTGTCATACACATTGGCTTGAGCCATGACATGTCCTCGTCGATGAATGGAATGTGTTGAGGTTCAGACGCGCGCGCGGATCAGTTCCGCGAGACGCCCGACGCCTTCGTCGATCTTCGCCGGCGGCACGGTCACGAAGGAAAGACGCAGCGTGTTGTGCTGCGCCTGGTTCGCGAAGAACGGGCCGCCCGGCACGAACGCGACGTTTTGCGCGACGGCCGCTTCGAGCAGCTTCATCGAATCGATGTGCTCAGGCAGCGACACCCAGATGAACATGCCGCCTTCCGGACGATTCCACGTCACGCCTTCAGGCATGTAGCGTTCAAGCGAGTTGAGCATCGCTTCGCACTGGTCGCGATAGAGCGCGCGGATTGTCGGCACGTGCGTATCGAGGAAGCCGTCTTTCACGACTTCATGCACGATGCGCTGCGTGAAGCTGGGCGTGTGGAGGTCCGTTGCCTGCTTGGCCTGCACGAGTTTGAAGTGCAGCTCTTCGGGCGCAATGATGTAGCCGATGCGCAGACCCGGCGCCAGCACCTTCGAAAACGAACCGAGATGCACGATGTGATCGGGCGCCATCGAAAGCATGGTTGGCAGCGGCTCACCCTTGTAGTCGAGCGCGCCGTACGGATCGTCTTCGATGACGGGGAAGGGCGCCGACTTCGCGAACTCGGCGAGCGCGCGGCGGCGCTCGACAGGCAGGCGGCGTCCCGTCGGATTCTGGAAGTTCGGCTGCGCGTACAGCAGGCGCGCGCCCTTGGTCAGCTCAGGCGTGAGGCCTTCGGGAATCAGGCCGTTGTCGTCGGTCGGCACCTGCATATAGTGCGGCTCGTACATCGAGAACGACTGCAGCGCGCCGAGATACGTCGGCGTTTCGACCAGCACTGGGCTCTGTGGGCACACCAGCACCTTGCCGAGCAGATCGAGCGCCTGCTGCGAGCCCGTCGTGATCAGCACCTGGGACGCACGGATCTGCGCGCCGTTTACCGAATAGCGTTGCGCAACCCATTCGCGCAGCGGCAGATAGCCTTCCGTCGCGCTGTACTGGAGCGCGGCGGCGGGCGAGTCGCGCAGGATGCGGTCGCTCGCCGCGCGCATTTCTTCGGCGGGGAACGTGACGGGCGACGGCAGGCCGCCCGCGAACGAAATGACCTCGGGCCGCTCGGTGACCTTCAGGATTTCGCGGATCGCCGAGCTGGTCAGCTTGCGAGCGCGTTCGGACAATTGCCAGGTCGGGGCATTGAGGTCGCTTTGATTCATGGTCTCCTCGTCGGTGTAACGGGTACAGGTGGTCGGTCAAAAGAAGGATTATCGCGCGAAGTCGGCTTCAGGCGGCACGAACCGGCCGCACGGCCGTCCGCACGGCAGCCTTGCGGCCCAGCATCACGGTGGCGATCACGGCAGCCGCGAACAGCCACGTGACGGGCGCGACGTTCTCGCCGAAGAACAGTGCGGAGAACGCCATCGTGAAGAAAATCTGCAGCAGTTGCACCTGGCCGACGCGCGCGATGCCGCCCATCGCGAGGCCCGCGTACCACGCGAAAAAGCCGATGAACTGCGAGAACAGTGTGACGTAGCCGAATGCGAGCCACGTCTGGAGCGCGACGGGGCCGGGATGCGCGACGTGCTGCGCCCAGCCGAGCCACGCGACGGGCATGACCAGGAACGGGGCGGACACCACGAGGGCCCAGCAGATCACCTGCCAGCCGCCCATCTGCCGCGCGAGCCGCGCGCCTTCCGCGTAGCCAAGCGCGCCGATGCCCACGGCCACGAGCATCAGCAGGTCGCCCGCCTGGAACGCGCCGCCGCCCGCCTGCAAGGCGAACGCGACGACGATCGCGCTGCCGCCGATGGCGCTCGCCCAGAACGCCTTCGACGGCCGTTCGTGCGACAGCCACGCCGCGTAGATCGCGACGCACAGCGGCTGCAGCCCGTTGACGACGGCGCCGTGCGACGCGGGCACGCTCTTCATCGCCCAGGCCGAAAACACCGGAAACGCGACGATCACGCCGAGCGACACGACAGCGAGGCTTTTCAGCTGCGACCACGTCGGCAGCTTCTCGCGGCGCACGGCGAGCAGCACGGCAGCGGGAACGGCGGCGGCGAGCGCGCGCCCAAGGCCGTTCAGCAGCGGGCTGAATTCGGCGACGACGATGCGGGTCATCGGCAGCGTCAGGCTGAAGATCATCACGCCGATCAGGCCGAGCCACATGCCCTGGGTTTCGCGCTTCATTGCTTGTTTGTCTCCGTCAGGTTTACTTGAGCGTGCGCAGCCCGCCCGGGGTTTCGATATCGGCGGCAAGGGCGGGCGCGCCGTCCGTGTGTTCCAGCGCGATCAGCTGCGCCGCGCCGAGCCATTGCAGCTGCTGCGCCACGGTGTCCGCCTGCGGGTGCCAGCCCTTCAGCGCTTTCAGCGCGAGCCCCGTTTCCGGCAGCACGGCCGACGGCGTGCGCGGCGAGTCCCACTGGATCAGCGACGGCACAACGCCGTCGCCCGCGCCTTGCCACGCGGGAAACGCGCCATCGTCGGCGACCGTCAGGCTCCACGTGAAATCGCCGCGCGTCATCGGCACGACGGTCGATATGCGCTGCGGATACTGCTGCTGCCACAGCGCCAGATTCTTCGGGCGCTCGACACGCGCCACCCAATGCGACAGATACGGGCCGCTTTCGAGACGGGCGCGCGTGGCGGGATCATCGAGCGCGAAAAGGCGCGCGCGGGCGTTGGCGGGCTCGTCGGCGTCGGGATCGATGGCGATCACTTCCAGATACGCGCCGCCCCACAGGTTGAGCAGCCGGTTGTGCGTGCGCATCGACGGATGCGCGCCGCCGCCCGCGGGCGCCGCGCCGAGCGTATCGGCGACGTATTGCGTGCCTTCGTCGAGCGTGCGGGCGGAAACAACGAGATGGTCGAGTCGTAACGTATATGCGGTCATGGCTGCAAGAGGACGGTCGTTCTGCTGGATGCCGTTGCCGCAGGCAAAGTGCCTGCCATGCCGGACGACCAGGGTTAATCCGTAAGAATAACCGTTGGGCTTGCGGCCGCCCCATGCGTGGTGCGGCAGGGCCGGTATCAGCGGGCTTTTGCACCGTCGCTGACGCGGCGGGCAAATGGAGCGGAAACGGATTGAAGCGGATTGGAAACAGCGGCAGCGAGAACAGCGTGGAACCAAATGTACCGACAGTGACCGGCACAGTAACGGTACAATCGCCTCGATACCGTTCGGTACAGTTGGCCGTTTGCCGAGCTGTCAGGCCGAACCGTCTCGTTTCGCTTGAAGTCACGCCGTTTTCGACGTCGCTTTTGCCGCACGCTGCCGGAGTACGCCATGTCCGTTCCGCTCGATCTGATTCCCGCCCCGCACGACGCCTCGGCGCTCACGCTCGTCGATCAGCTCGTCCAGTGGGCGCGCCGCCGCATCGAGGAGCGCGTGTTCCGCCCCGGCATGCGCATGCCCTCGATCCGCAAGCTCGCGCTGGATAAAGGCGTGTCGCGCTTCACGGTGGTCGAGGCGTACGAACGGCTCGTCGCGCAGGGTTATCTCGATTCCCGGCGCGGCTCGGGCTTTTATGTACGCGAGCGGCTGGCCGTCGGACCGCTGGCCGTCGAACGCCGCGCGGCGACGCAGGATGCCGCGCCCGCGCCCAGCACCATCGACGTCGTCTGGCTGCTGCGCAACATGCTGCACACGTCGACGCGCCCCGAGCGCGGGCCGGGCCTCGGCTATTTGCCCGCGCGCTGGCTCGACGGCGAACTGATCACGGGCGCGCTGCGCACGCTCGGGCGGCAAAGCGGCGCGCAGATGCTCGGCTTCGGCACGCCGCAAGGCTTTTTGCCGCTGCGCCAGCAGTTGCAGACGCGGCTGGAAGAGCTGGAAATCGGCGCGTCGCCGGAGCAGATCGTGCTCGTGTCGGGCATCACGCAGGCCATCGACCTGATCTCCCGGCTCTATGTGCAGCCGGGCGATACCGTGATCGTCGGCGATCCGGCATGGTTCCAGATGTTCGGCCGCTTCGCGTCGCAGGGTGCGCGGCTGGTCGGCATGCCGTACACGCCCGACGGCCCCGATCTCGACGCGCTGGAAACGCTCGTGCAGACATGGCGCCCCAAGATGCTCGTGATCAACTCGGTGCTGCAGAACCCCACGGGCACTTCGCTGACGGCGGCGCAGGCGTTTCGCATCCTGCGGCTGGCGGAAGAGTACGACTTCATCGTCGTCGAGGACGATATCTACGGCGATCTGTGCCCGCCGGGCTTTCCCGCTACGCGTCTCGCGAGCCTCGACCAGTTGAAGCGCGTGATCTACCTGGGCAGCTTTTCGAAGACGCTCGCGGCGAATCTGCGGGTCGGGTTCGTGGCGTCGTCGCTGGACGTGGCGAAGGCGCTGACGGACCAGAAAATGCTGGTCGGCATGACCACGCCGGAGCTGAACGAGCGTGTGCTGTACAAGATCCTCACGGAAGGGCATTACCGGCGGCACGTCGAGCGGCTGCGCGCGCGGCTCGATACCGTGCGCGACAAGTCCGTGCGGATGCTCGAAAAGACGGGCCTGCGCATGTTCCAGACGCCGGCGGCGGGCATGTTCGTGTGGGCGGATACAGGCGTCGATGCCGATGCGCTCGCGGCCGCCGGCCACGAGGAAGGCTTCTTGCTGACACCGGGCAGTCTGTTCTCGCCGCAGCAGTCGCCGACCACGTGGATGCGCTTTAACGTCGCCAATTGCGGCGATCCCGCGCTGCCCGCGTTCCTGTGCCGCTATCTGGATAGCGTCGCGCGGCGGGCATCGTGAGATTGTCGCGCGCCTCTTGAATCCGTCGCGCGCGGCCCCATTTAACGCGGCAATGTCCGACACAGGCGCGGCAGCCCGTGCGGACAACATCTGCTTCGCGTCAACAAATCACCGGATCAACCTGCAACAGAAAGAGGGACATCGACCATGGCACAAGAAACCATGAGCTTTCAGGCGGAAGTCAAACAGCTTCTGCACCTGATGATTCATTCGTTGTACAGCAACAAGGAAATCTTCCTGCGCGAGCTGATTTCGAACGCGTCGGACGCGGCGGACAAGCTGCGCTTCGAGGCGATCGAAAACAACGCGCTGTACGAGAACGACCCGAACCTGCGCATTCGCGTGTCGTATGACAAGGCCGCGCGCACCATCAGCATCGACGACAACGGCATCGGCATGAGCCGCGACGAGGCGATCGCGAACCTCGGCACGATCGCGCGCTCGGGCACGAAGGAATTCTTCGGCAAGCTGTCGGGCGACCAGCAGAAGGACGCGGCGCTGATCGGCCAGTTCGGCGTCGGTTTCTACTCGGGCTTCATCGTCGCTGACAAGATCACGGTGGAAACGCGCCGCGCCGGTTTGCCGGCATCGGAAGGCGTGCGCTGGGTCAGCGCGGGCGAAGGCGATTTCGCGGTGGAAACGATCGAGCGCGCGCAACGCGGCACGACGATCACGCTGCATCTGCGCGCCGACGAAGACGAACTGCTGTCCACATACAAGCTCAAGTCGATCATCCAGAAGTACTCGGATCACGTCGCGCTGCCCATCCTGATGCAAAAGGAAGAATGGGACGCCGAAAAGAGCGAGATGGTCGCGAAAGACGAAGACGAGACCGTCAACCAGGCCAGCGCGCTGTGGACGCGCGCAAAGAGCGACATCACGGAAGAACAGTACAAGCAGTTCTACCAGCATCTGTCGCACGATCACCAGGACCCGCTGACGTGGACGCATAACCGCGTCGAGGGCCGCAGCGAATACACGCAGTTGTTGTACGTGCCGTCGCACGCGCCGTTCGACATGTGGAATCGCGATCATCGCGGCGGCCTCAAGTTGTACGTGAAGCGCGTGTTCATCATGGACGACGCCGAGCAGTTGCTGCCCGCCTATCTGCGTTTTGTGAAGGGCGTGGTCGATTCCGCCGATCTGCCGCTGAATGTTTCGCGCGAACTGCTCCAGGAAAGCCGCGACGTGAAGGCGATCCGCGAAGGCGTGACCAAGCGCGCGCTGTCGATGCTCGAAGAACTGGCGAATTCGGAAGAAGCCGCTGAGAAGGAAAAGTACGCGACGGTCTGGAAGGAGTTCGGCCAGGTGCTGAAGGAAGGCATCGGCGAAGACTTCGGGAACAAGGAGCGCATTGCGAAGCTTGCGCGTTTCGCGTCGACGCATAACGACTCGTCGGAGCAGAACGTGTCGCTGGCGGATTACGTCGCGCGCATGAAGCCCGAGCAATCGAAGATCTACTACGTCACGGCAGATACATACCAGGCCGCGAAGAGCAGTCCGCACCTCGAAGTGTTCCGCAAGAAGGGCGTCGAAGTGCTGCTGCTGACGGATCGCGTCGACGAATGGATGCTGTCGTTCCTCAACGAGTTCGACGGCAAGCCGCTGCAAAGCGTCGCGCGCGGCGATCTCGATCTGGGTCAACTGAACGACGAAGAGAAAGAGGCACAGGAGAAGGTCAGCGAAGAGCTCAAGCCGCTCGTCGAGCGCATGAAAGAGGCGCTGAAGGACAAGGCGAAGGACGTGCGTCTGACGTTCCGCCTGACGGATTCGCCGTCGTGCCTCGTCGCCGATGAAGGCGACATGAGCGGCTACCTGCAGCGCATGCTGAAGGCTGCCGGTCAGAAGGCGCCGACCTTCCATCCGATTCTCGAAGTGAATCCGGAACACGCGCTGGTGAAGAACCTGCGCACGGAAAACGCCAATTTCGACGACTGGTGCCATCTGCTGTTCGATCAGGCGCTGCTCGCAGAAGGCGGCTCGCTCGAAGATCCGGCGAGCTTCGTGAAGCGCACCAACACGCTGTTGCTCGCACGCTGATCGGCGTCGCGACGATGAAAAAGCGCTGCTCCCGCAGCGCTTTTTTCGTTTCTATGGTCTGGTGCGCAGCCCGCTAGCGTTGCGTCGCGGCGGCTTGGTGGCCGCGCACCTGAGCCAGCACCGAGCCCGCCAGTTCCTTCGCTTCGTGACAGGCGTGCGCGTCGGCGAGGACGTGCGCGGCCACCTTGCCGATCGTGGCGCTCGTGTGTTTCGACGTGTGATGCTGTGCGAGCGCGGAGCCGGCGAGTTCCTTTTCGATCTTCGATGCTGTCGATTGCTTCAGCACCAGCGCGGCGAGATGCGCGATGCGATCCGAGGTGGCTTTGTCGTGAGCGGTCATACGAACTCCGTGTCGAGTGTTGGGGAATGAGGCGGACGGACGCGTGCGTCTCGCCGACTATCTTCGACGTCGACGCGCGGCGATGTCATCAGCGCGATCTGGACTACGTGCCCGATCGGTCTGAACGTGCAGCAGGAAAGGTCGGGCCGAAAGCGCCCGCCAGGGTGCGCACCCTATAATGCGGCCCATGCCTATCCGTTTCGATGCTGCCGACGCGCATTGGCGCGTCGCGCCCCTTCCGGGTTTCTCGCCCGACCAGAAAGACTGGCTCACGCGCGGCGGTTCGCTGACGGCGCATCTGCGCACGCTCGGCGCCGTGACGGTGCGCGTGGCGCGTGAAGCCGTCAGCTTGCCCTTGGACGATGAATACGCCGCGCTCGGCATCGCGCCGCGCACGCCTGTATGGGTGCGCGAGGTCGCATTGTCCGTCGACGGCACGCCGTTCGTCGCCGCCCACAGCATCGTGCCGCTCGCGGCGAGCGCGGGCGTCTGGCAAGCCATGCGGCGTCTGCGCACGCGGCCGCTCGCCGAGCTGCTGTACAGCGACAGCAGCGTGTCGCGTTCGTCATTGGTGAGCCGGCGCGTGACGGCGCGGCATCCGCTGTATCGCATGGCTGCGCGCGAGATGAACGGCGCGCAGCCTCGCGCGTTGTTCGCGCGCCGCTCGGTGTTCGAGCGTGACGGCGCACCGCTGATGGTCACGGAATGCATGCTGCCTGCGCTGTGGGCGTGTCTCGCCACGCATGATCGCGAGCATGGGTCTGCGCATGTGCCGCGCGATCACGGCCAGGCGCTCGATCACACCGCTTCGCGCGCGGACGCCAACGCGAAGCGCGCGGCCAGACCCGGAGACGCACGCTGATGCTGCGCGGCTTTCCACCCGTCGTCGCCGAGAGCACGCACACGCTGATACTCGGCAGCTTTCCCGGCGAAGCGTCGCTGGCGGCGACGCAGTACTACGCGCATCCGCGCAACCAGTTCTGGCGTCTGCTCGGCGCGGTGATCGGCGAGCCGCTGCCCGAACTCGATTACCCGTCGCGGCTCGAACGCGTGCTGAAGCATGGCATCGGCGTGTGGGACGTGCTGGCCGCGTGCACGCGCGAGGGCAGTCTCGATGTCGCGATCCGCAATGCGACGCCGAACGACTTTGCGTCGCTGCGCGAGTACGCGCCGAAGCTCGCGAAGGTCTGCTTCAACGGCAAGACGGCGGGAAAGTTCGACAAGGTGATTGCGGCGGCGGGCTACGAGACGCTGGTGCTGCCTTCGTCCAGTCCTGCCAATGCTATGCTCTCGTTCGACCAAAAATTGCGCCTGTGGCGCGACATCCTCACATGACGAAACTGATCAAGCGCGCCTCGGCCGAAGCGCGTGCTTTCCGCAGCAACCCATCCGCAGCGTCCAGGCAAAAAATCTCGCGCGCGAAGACGCGTGCCTCACGCGACCAGCACGACGCAGATGACTTTTCGGAAGTCGCCAAAGCCTCGATGATCGAGGCGCCGCGCAAGCCGCGCTTTGCGCCCGTCACGTTCTCGGAAGAGGGCGGCGTGCGCTATCTGCATTTCGGCACGGAATGGGTGCAAGGCGCGATGCGCCTGTCGAAGCCCGATCACATCGAACTCGAATACGCACAGCAGATGATGTCGTGGCTGCTGTTTCTCGAAACGCCGAAGCGCATCGTGCAACTTGGTCTCGGCACCGGTTCGCTGACCAAATTCGCGCACCGGTTTCTCCAGCGTGCGCACGTCGAGGCTGTCGAGCTGAATCCGGCCGTCGTGATCGCCGCGCGCACCATGTTCGGCCTGCCTGCCGACGACGCGCGTCTGACCGTGCGCGAAACCGACGCGTGGGAATTCGTCAACGACCGCGCGAATCACGGCACGATCGGCGCATTGCAGATCGATCTGTACGACGCGACGGCGCGCGGCCCCGTGCTCGACAGTGTCGCGTTCTATCGTGCCGCGCGCGCATGCCTGACGCAGGCGGGCATCGCGACCATCAACCTGTTCGGCGATCATCCGAGCTTCGTGCGCAACATGAAGCGCCTGAACGAAGCCTTCGACGGCCGCGTGATCGCGTTGCCCGAAGTGCACGACGGCAATCGCATCGCGATTGCGTTTTCCGGTCCAGCGATCGATGTGCCGTTCAACCAGCTGCTCGAGCGGGCGAAGCTGATCGAGGCGAAGCTCGGGTTGCCCGCACGCAAGTGGGTCAAAGGCCTGCAGGCGTCGACGGGCCAGAGCGACATGCTGTCGATCTGACGCGCTTCGTTCGCGCCGTCCTCGCAAGCCCTGCGCTGGTGCAATGCCGGCGCATGCGCAACCGCCGTGCCCGGCCGTGCACGGCGCTCATCCCTGGCCGTCTCACTCGTCGCGCATCGCCACGCGAGCGCCGCGCGTCGCGACGAAGCAGTGATCGCCTCTGGTTTGGTGTCGGCTCCCACAGTGTGCGACCTTTAGCCTATTGACAACACCGTGGCGTTTAGGGTCAGCCCTGCTTGACCGGTCGTTCGCCCCTCCGATACTCTTTCGATGCTTTCGGGGCGCCTGAGCTGCCATCCGCAGTTCGGTCCATCTGCCCGCCAGACGCGGGAACACAATTCTATAAAAGGTAAGAGGAGACGTCATGGCTCACGACGCCGACGCCAACAAGGCCAGCAAGCACTGGCTGTGGCTTTTGCTGTTACCCTGGATCGCGATGATCTGGGTGCCGTCGTACAACAAGGTCGAACCGCAGCTGTTCGATTTCCCGTTCTTCTACTGGTATCAGCTCCTGTGGGTGCTGATCAGCGCCGTGATCACGGCGCTTGTCTACTTCAAGACGAAGACCCGCTCGAACGGAGGTGCACGATGAATGCAATCGCAACCTTCGTCTTCGTGCTGTTCTTCATCGGCGTCACGATTCTCGGCTTCATCGCGGCGCACTGGCGCAAAGGCGATCTCGCGCATCTCGAAGAGTGGGGCCTTGGCGGGCGCCGCTTCGGCACGGTCGTCACGTGGTTCCTGCTGGGCGGCGACCTGTACACCGCGTACACGTTCGTGGCCGTTCCCGCGCTCGTATTCGGCGCAGGCGCAACGGGCTTTTTCGCGCTGCCTTATACGATTCTGATCTATCCGTTCGCGTTCGTCGTGTTCCCGAAGCTGTGGAGCATCGCGAAGCGCCAGGGCTACGTGACGTCCGCCGACTTTGTCAGCGCGCGCTACGGCAGCCGCATGCTCGCGCTGGCGATCGCCGTGACGGGCATCGTCGCGACGATGCCGTACATCGCGCTGCAGCTGGTCGGCATCGAAGTGGTGATCGGCGCGCTCGGCTTCGACACGAAGGGCTTCGTCGGCGATCTGCCGCTGATCATCGCGTTTGCGATTCTCGCCGCGTACACGTACACGTCGGGCCTGCGCGCGCCGGCGATGATCGCCGTCGTGAAGGACGTGCTGATCTACATCACGATCGCTGCCGCCATCATCGTGATTCCGCCGCAACTGGGCGGCTTCGGCCATATCTTCAGCGCGGTGCCGCCCGCCAAGCTGCTGCTGAAGGCGCCGGATGTCGCGAGCCTGAACGGCTATAGCGCGTACGCGACGCTCGCGGTGGGATCGGCGCTCGCGCTGTTCCTTTATCCGCACTCGGTGACTGCAATTCTGTCGTCGTCCTCGGGCAACACCATTCGCCGCAACATGGCGATGCTGCCCGCGTACTCGCTGGTGCTCGGTCTGCTCGCGCTGCTCGGGTTCATGGCGCTCGCCGCGGGCGTGAAGGACATGCCGGAATTCGCGCCGTATTTCAAGGCGTTTGGTCCGAATTTCGCGGTGCCTGCGCTGTTCCTGCACTTCTTCCCGTCGTGGTTCGTCGGCGTCGCATTCGCGGCGATCGGCATCGGCGCGCTGGTGCCGGCCGCGATCATGTCGATTGCAGCCGCGAACCTGTACACGCGCAACATCCACAAGGAGTTCGTCAATCGCAACATGACGCACGAGCAGGAGACGAACATCGCGAAGCTGGTGTCGCTGATCGTCAAGGTCGGCGCCGTCGCGTTCATTCTCGGCCTGCCGCTGACGTACGCGATCCAGCTGCAATTGCTCGGCGGCATCTGGATCATCCAGACGCTGCCCGCCATCGTGCTCGGCCTGTACACGCGCGTGCTCGACTATCGCGGCCTGCTGATCGGCTGGGCCGTGGGCATCGGTGTCGGCACATGGATGGCGGTCTCGCTGAAGCTCGCGAGTTCGATCTACACGATCCACATCGGCGGCCTGGCGATTCCGGGGTATGCCGCGGTGTGGTCGCTGATCGTCAACCTCGTCGTGTCGGTCCTCGTCAGCCTCGCGGTGCGCGCGGCGGGCATGAAGCACGCCGAAGACCGCACGCGTCCGGAAGATTATCTGGACGTGCACGAAGCCTGATCGCGCCGCGCGGCGTCTCAGGTCGCATCGCACGAAGCCCGCAGCGAACGCTGCGGGCTTTTTTGTTCTCGCCGCACGGCGGGCCGTCACGCGCGACGCACTGGTGATACATTGACCTGTGCCCGTTCGCTCGCATTGGCGAGCCGACCCAGCGTGAGCCAGCCGATGTCTCTCGACGACCCGCCACCCACTCCGCCGCGCGACGCCGCCGGCAGCCCGCCGTCACCCGATGTCGCCGCGGCCGCCCATGCGAGGCGCGTGGCGCCGCCCCGTACGCGCATCGGCCGGCTCGCGCGCGCGTTCACGTCGCCGTATTACCGCTACCGGCACGCCAAGTTCTTTCATAGCCTGCGCGTCGGCCTTGCGATGCTGGTCTCGATCGTCGCGACCACGGGCGTGGACATTCCGCATGGCATCTGGGCGTCGGTGACGCTGCTGGTGGTGATCGGCGGGCTGCAGCATCACGGCAATATCCGCAAGAAGGCGGCGGAGCGCGCGGCGGGCACGCTGCTAGGCGCGACGCTCGGCCTCGCGCTGATCCTGCAGCAGAACGTGTTCGATTCGCTCACGCTCACCTATGTGCTGATGTCGGTGATCGCCGCCGTGTGCGCGTGGTTCGCGATCGGCGCGGCGGGCTACGTCGCGTTGCTGACGGCGATCACGATGTGCATCGTCGCGGGTCACGGCGACAACATGATCGATACGGGCCTCTGGCGCACGCTGAACGTGTTGATCGGCATCGTGATCGCGCTGGCGTTTTCATTCGCGCTGCCGCTGCACGCGACGTATTCGTGGCGCTATCTGCTCGCCGACAATCTGCGCGAATGCGCGCGCCTCTATACGCGGATGACGACGGGCGTGCCGATCGGCAGCGACGAGCAGTTGGCCGCGTTCATCCGCATGGGCAAGCGGCTCGTGCAGCTGCGCTCGCTGATGCCGTCCGTCGCGAAGGAAATCGATCTGCCCATTACGCGGCTCGACGAAATCCAGCGCCTGCATCGTTCGATGCTAAGCGCGCTGGAGATGCTGTCGACGGGAACGCTCGCGCAGGCGGAACTGCGCGAGGCGTTCGCGCAACAATGCGGCCCTCAGGCGAACGCGGTGCGCATGACGCTGCTCGGCGCCGCGCGCGCGTTGCGCTTCGCGGGCGCGACGCAGTTCCGGATGCCGCAGACGCCGTGCCTGTCCGTTGACACGGCTTCGACGCCGGTTCAGGCGGCCACGGGCGAAGCCCGGTCCGACTGCGATGAAATCGCCCCTGCATTGCAGGGGCCGGTTTGGCTCGCGCAGCGGTTCGCCGAGCAGGTGGAACGCATGCGTGCGTTGCTGGCGGCGACCGAGCGGAACTGGAACATCGAGGGCGACGCGCGCCCGGACGCCTCGCCTTGACGCCGCGTGGCGTACTTCGCCTTGCGCGTGGACTAGCTCGGGTGCTTGTCGCCTTCGTGCGGATTGGTGACCATCCACAGCACGCCGAATTTGTCGACGACCATGCCGAAGCCCGTGCTCCAGAACGTCGCCTGCCACGGCATCACCACGTTGCCGCCTTCTGAAATCGCCTTGAAGGTTTTTTCGCCCTGCGACGGATCATCGACGGTAATCGAGAGGCCGTAGCCTGTGTGCGTGCCGGGCGTTTCGTCGCAATTGCCGTCGGATGCCATCAGTTCCGTCGAGCCGATCCTGACCGTCGCGTGCATGATCTTTTCTTCGGTGCCGGGGCGGATGGGCTGCTGCGGATTCGGCGGCGCGTCCTTGAAACGCATCTGAAACAACACCTGCGCGCCGAGCTTCTCGCTGTAGAACTTCAGCGCTTCCTCGCAACGGCCGTTGAAAAACAGATAGGGCTGGATTTGCATCGATGTCTCCTGTCGATTGACCTACGCATGTTTCGTGCGAGCGCATCGCGGTGGTGGTGCGTCGAACGCGCGTGCAGTCGATTGTAGTCGGCGCTGCGGCGTCGAATGTGAAACCGTGTTCAACGGTGGAAATGATGTCGCGAGCGAGTGGTGGGCGGCGCAGGGGAGAAGCGGCGCGGCGCATCGCGGGTGAACCACTCGACGCAAAAAAGCGCGCGCAGCCTTGCGGGCCGCGCGCGCTTGCATGATGCGTGAAACGGATTGCGGCTTAACGCAGCGCCTCGATGACCTTTTCGAGCTTGATTGCATCGGCGGCGAACACCCGGATGCCTTCGGACAGTTTTTCCGTCGCCATCTGATCTTCGTTGAGGAGGAAGCGGAACGACGGCTCGTCCGTCGGCACGCGCTCGATGTCCGCTTGCTTGCTCGCGTCCGGCGACAGCTTGCGTTCGACCTTCTCCGTGCTGTCGTGCAGCTTTTGCAGCAGGTCGGGGCTGATCGTCAGCAGATCGCAGCCCGCCAGTTCGAGAATCTGGCTCGTCGTGCGGAAGCTCGCGCCCATCACTTCCGTCGGATAGCCGAACTTCTTGTAGTACGCGTAGATGCGGCGCACTGACTGCACGCCAGGATCATTCGCGCCGCCGTCGCGCGCTTCGTCCCAGTTGCTGCCCGCGTTCTTCTTGTACCAGTCGTAGATGCGGCCGACGAACGGCGAGATCAGTTGCGCGCCCGCTTCGGCGGCGGCGGCGGCCTGCGCCAGCGAGAACAGCAGCGTCATGTTGCACTTGATGCCGTCCTTTTGCAGCACTTCGGCGGCGCGGATGCCTTCCCACGTGGACGCGAGCTTGATCAGCACGCGCTCGCGGCCGATGCCCTGCGCCTCGTACAGCTTGATCAGCTCATGCCCCTTGTCGATCGACGCCTTCGTGTCGAACGACAGACGGGCGTCGACTTCCGTCGACACGCGGCCCGGCACGATCTTCAGGATCTCGGTGCCGAAAGCGATCAGCAGGTTGTCGATGATGGCGCTCACGGGCTTGGACGCGTGATCGCGCACGGTCTTTTCGAGCAGCGGCTTGTAATCGTCCTTCTGCACGGCCTTCAGGACCAGCGACGGATTGGTCGTCGCGTCCTGCGGCTTGTACTGCGCGAGTTGCTGGAAATCGCCGGTGTCAGCGACGACCGTGGTGTATTGCTTGAGTTGGTCGAGTGCAGTAGTCATGTCGAGCCTTCGCTTCGAGGCGCACGCGCGCCATGGTCCAGGAAATGATGACGCCGTTGTCAGCCGTGCGACGCGTCATCTGCGATGTCCACGTGGGAACCGAAAATATTACCGTGGAACGCCGCCCGCTACTTCTATTCTATGGCGGATTGAATGATGCTGTTTTGACAGGGTAACGTCCTGTCCGTTCGCGCCACGCCGCCGGCGCCTTGCGCCGACGACACGCCTTGGCGCCCATGCCGCCCATGCTGTCCCGCCGCCGTGGCCGCGACGCGCATCATGCGCGCGCCGAAAGCGTCAGGCGCGCCGCGCGTTCAGCACGGCATGCGTCAGCAGCCCCGCGACAAGTCCCCAGAACGCTGAGCCGATCGACAGCAGCGTGAGACCGGACGCCGTGACCATGAACGTGACGAGGGCGGCTTCGCGCTGCCGCGCGTCCTGCATTGCGTTCGTAAGTCCGCTCATGATCGAGCCGAACAGCGCGAGCGCCGCAACCGACACCACCAGCGCCTTCGGCAGCGAGCCGAACAGTGCGGCGATCGTCGCGCCGAAAATGCCCGCGATCAGGTAGAACAAGCCGCACCAGACGGCCGCCATGTAGCGCCGGTTCTTGTCCTCGTGCGCCTCGCGGCCCGTGCAGATGGCGGCCGTGATGGCGGCGAGATTGACGCCGTGCGAGCCGAACGGCGCGAGCAGCAGGGAAGCGACGCCCGTCGTGGCGATCAGCGGCGCGGACGGCGTCTCATAGCCGTCCGCGCGCAGCACGGCGATGCCCGGCACGTTCTGCGACGCCATCGCGACCACGAAGAGGGGAATGCCGATGCTGATCGCGGCTGACAGCGAGAACACGGGCATCGTCAGCACGGGTACGGCGAGCGCCACGTGAAAGCGGCTGAAATCGAGCATTCCGAGCGCGCCTGCAACGGCTGTGCCGACGACGAGCGTCGCGGGAATCGCGTAGCGCGGCGCGAATCGCTTGATGACGAGATACGTGAAGAACATCGACAGCACGAGCGCAGTCTGGAATTGCGCGGCACGGAAAATCTCGATGCCGATCTCGAACAGGATGCCCGCCAGAAGCGCCGCCGCGATGCCCGCTGGAATCTTCTTCATCAGCGTGTCGAACCAGCCGGTCAGGCCGACCAGCGTCAGCAGCAGCGCGCAGAGGACGAACGCGCCGATCGCCTCCGGATAGGCGACATGCGGCAGCGACGACACGAGCAGCGCCGCGCCGGGTGTGGACCACGCGATCACGATGGGCGCGCGAAAGCGCAGCGACAGGCCGATCGTGCACAGCGCCATGCCCATCGACAGCGCCCAGATCCACGACGAAATCTGTGCGTCCGTCAGATGCGCGGCGCGCCCGGCCTGGAACATCAGCACGAGCGAACTGGTGTAGCCCGTCATCATCGCGACGAAACCGGCGACGATCGCCGACAGCGACATGTCGGTGAAAGGCCGCAGCGGCGCGCGCGTCGCGGGCGAAAAATCGGGGGAAGAGGGGGAGGTCATGCTGGGTGTCTCTGGTGGTGCGTTGTTGGTGTAATGAATCGCGACGCGGGATTATGGTGCGCAGCCGCGCGTGCAACGATGCGCGCGACGGCAGTTCGGTGGACGGCCGCCGCGCCGCGGCGCGGGTCCGCAGGCCGGGCAAAAGCGGTGCAACAGGCGGGATCTTACTTGCTCAACAGGCGCATCGCGGTTTCGAGGCCGGCGAGCGTGAGCGGATACATCCGGTGGCCCAGCACTTCACGTATAACCGAAACTGACTGCCGATATTCCCACAAGCCTTCCGGCTCGGGGTTCAGCCACACGTGATGCGGGAAATGATCGGCGATGCGGCGCAGCCACACAGCGCCTGCCTCGGCGTTGTTGTATTCGACCGAGCCGCCGGGTTGCAGCACTTCGTACGGGCTCATCGTCGCGTCGCCGACGAAGATCAGCTTATAGTCGGGCGTGAACTTGTGAAGCATGTCCCACGTCGCCAGCCGCTCGACGTGCCGGCGGCGGTTGTTCTTCCACAGGAAGTCGTAGACGCAGTTGTGGAAGTAGTAGAACTCGAGGTGCTTGAATTCGGCCTTCGCCGCCGAGAACAGTTCTTCCGTGCGCCGGATGTGGTCATCCATCGATCCGCCCACGTCGAGCAGCATCAGCACTTTCACGTTGTTGTGCCGCTCGGGCACCATCTTCAGATCAAGCCAGCCGGCGTTGGCGGCCGTGCTGCGGATGGTGTCGGGCAGATCGAGTTCTTCGGCGGCGCCTTCGCGCGCGAAGCGCCGCAGGCGGCGCAGCGCGACCTTGATGTTGCGCGTGCCGATTTCGACCTGATCGTCATAATCGCGATACGCGCGCTGGTCCCACACCTTCACGGCCGTGCGGTTGCCCGATGTCTCGCCGCCGATGCGAATGCCTTCCGGGTTGTAGCCGCCGTTGCCGAACGGCGACGTGCCGCCCGTGCCGATCCATTTGCTGCCGCCTTCGTGACGGCCTTTTTGCTCGTCGAACAGTTCTTTCAGGCGCTCCATCAACTTGTCGAGGCCGCCCATTTTCTCGATCTGGGCTTTTTCCTCGGCGCTCAGATCGCGCTGCAGCTTCTTTTTCAGCCAGTCGAGCGGCACGTCCAGCGCGAGATCGGCTTTCTGCGCGACGCCGTTGAAATACGCGCCGAACGCCTGGTCGAACTTGTCGAAATACTGCTCGTCCTTCACGAGCGTCATGCGCGCGAGGTAGTAGAAGTCGTCCAGCGACGGCTGGATCACGCTTTCCTTCAACGCTTCGAGCAGCGTCAGATACTCCTTCACGGAGACGGGCAGCTTCGCGGCGCGCAGTGTGTAGAAAAAGTCGATCAGCATGCCGTTGTCTCCATTACGGTTCGCTTGCTTTCCAGTGGCGAATCAACGGTTGTTGCGATTCATGAACACGAGCCGCTCGAACAGGCTCACGTCCTGTTCGTTCTTCAGCAGCGCGCCATGAAGCGGCGGCACGATCTGCTTCTGATCCTTCGAGCGCAACGCTTCGGGCGGAATGTCTTCGGCCAGCAGCAGCTTGAGCCAGTCGAGCAGTTCGGAAGTGGAGGGCTTCTTCTTCAGCCCCGACACGTTGCGCAATTCGAAAAAGCTCTCCATTGCGGCGCGCAGCAGATCCTGCTTGATGCCGGGATAGTGAACCTCGACGATTTGCTGCATCGTCGACGGATCGGGGAACTTGATGTAGTGGAAGAAGCAGCGGCGCAGGAACGCGTCAGGCAGCTCTTTCTCGTTGTTCGACGTGATGATCACGAGCGGCCGGTGCTTCGCCTTGATCAGCTCGCGCGTCTCGTACACGTAGAACTCCATGCGGTCGAGTTCGCGCAGCAGGTCGTTCGGAAACTCGATGTCGGCCTTGTCGATTTCATCGATCAAGAGCACCGATTGCTGGTCCGACTCGAACGCCTGCCACAGCACGCCCTTGACGATGTAGTTGCGGATATCCTTCACGCGCTCGTCGCCCAGCTGCGAATCGCGCAGGCGCGACACCGCGTCGTATTCGTACAGGCCTTGCTGCGCCTTCGTGGTGGACTTGATGTGCCACTGCAGGAGCGGCATGCCGAGCGCCGACGCGACTTCCTCCGCGAGCATGGTTTTGCCCGTGCCGGGTTCACCCTTGATCAGAAGCGGCCGCTTGAGCGTCATGGCGGCATTGACGGCGAGTTTGAGGTCGTCGGTGGCGACGTATTGCGATGAGCCTTCGAAACGCATGACAGGACGCCCGTTCGGGAAAAATTCCAGTATAAGTCAGAAGCCCTGTTGTGCTCCCGCCGGCTCGCGTATGGTGTCAGCCGTCGTCGAGCGGTGCGCGCGGCGTGCGCAAGAGGCGAATTCGCGCGTGCGGCAATGTGCCGCGCCCCGCCGGGCGCCCGTTGTGCGTGCGCACCGGCAGGATTCGCTGTGAGCCCCGCCGGACGGCGCTTTCGCGGCGAAGGGCGCGCACCGCCGTCCGGTGGACGCCCGAGGCGGCGCCGCGGTACAATTGGGCCGATTTTTTTGGCCTGCGTGGCATCCCGAGAAGAAAAACGGCGCAGGCCGTAGCCTTTTGGGCGCCCGTTCCCCCTCAAGCCAGGTTAAAAGAGCTATGAACAAAATCGTCGGCAAACATGTCGTGATCGCAGCGATGTCGGTGTTCGCGGGTTTTGCGGCAACCTTGGCGGCCACTGCGCAGGCGGCGGACGTCGTGGGCAACGCGAAGGCAGGCCAGGGCAAGGTCGCGATGTGTATCGGCTGCCATGGTATTCCGGACTATCGTACGGCTTACCCCGAGGTGTACCGGGTGCCGATGCTGGGCGGGCAGAACCAGACTTATCTGGAAAACGCGCTGCACGCGTACAAGAAGGGCGACCGCCATTTCGACACGATGCATGCCATCGCCGTGTCGCTGACCGACCAGGACATCGCCGACATCGCCGCGTACTATGCCGCGCAGACGGCCACTTCGAAAAACAACCCGGACAAATGAGCACCGTCGCGTGACGGCGAATCATCTGCTCATCCAATACGCGGGCGCAACCCGTTTGCATGGGACGGCAGTCAGCGCTAAAGCCGCACTCCCGTCGACACAGGAGAATTCATGAAGAAGCATCCCCACGCACTTCATACGGTGATCAAGGCTGCATGCGCGTCGGTCGCGCTGGCGGGTGTGGTCGTCGCGTCGAACGCAGCGCACGCGGCGGATGCCGGCAACGGCAAGGTGCTCTCCGAGAGCCACAACTGCGCGGCCTGCCACGGCCCGAATCTGAACAAGCCGGTGAGCGCCGAGTACCCGAAGCTGGCGGGTCAGCACGCCGATTACGTGTACTGGGCGCTGCGCCAGTACCAGATGGGCACGGGCAACCCGCACCTCGGCCGCAACAACGCGATCATGCAGGCGCAGGTGCAGAACCTGTCGCCTAACGACATGAAGGACCTCGCCGCCTATATCGAATCGCTCAACGGCGATCTCGTGCAGAAGAAATAAGCCGCGTGAGCTTCGCTGATGGCTCATGACAAACACCCCGCTACGGCGGGGTGTTTGTTTTCCTGCGACTGATTTCGTGTCGCGACGGAGCGGGTTGCGTCAATCCCGCGACGCGCGGCGCTCGATGCGCTGAAGGTAGGCGTCGGTATCGGGCGGCGTGTTGGTGCGCTGCGCTTCCCAGATCGTTTCGCCGAGACACTCCATGATGGCGTGCTGCGCGTCGTGCGTGGAGCCAAGGCGCGCCGCGAGCCGGTCGTGCGCGGCGCGGATGCCGGGCGGCTGGTCGATCGACAGTTGCTCGCTGATGGCCAGATGCATCGACAGATGCAGGAACGGGTTGGTCTGCCCGCGCTCGGGTGAATAGTCCTGTGCCGCGGCGGCTTCGGAGTCCGTGAGTTCGGCGTGATACTCGGGATGCTCGACGATCCAGTCGGCCGCGATCGCTTCGAGCGGGGTCAGGATGTCGCCCGCGCGCTGCTTGCGCCAGGTGTCGGTGAAAAAACGGCGGACTTCGTCGCGGCTGGGATTGAACATCGGCGGACTTCGGACGGTGAAAGCGGGTGGGCTGACGGCGCGGGGCGGCGATCGACGGAAGCTTGATCACGGCGTGCGCATCAGGCATTTTACGCCGGGCCTGTGGCGGGCGCTGGCGGATGGCCGGGCGGCGCACTGCGCGCGACACCCGCCGGCCGCACGGGCGGCACGAGGCGTCAGAGATCGGGAGGCGGCGTCTTCGGCCTGAACTCGCACAAGGGTTCGATCACGCAATGCCAGCACTCCGGCCGGCGCGCCTTGCACACGTAGCGTCCATGCAGGATCAGCCAATGGTGCGCGTCGTGCCGGAACTCGGCGGGCGTGAATTTTTCCAGCGCCTGCTCAACGGCGCGGACGTCCTTGCCAGGCGCGAGTCCCGTTCGATTGGCAACCCGAAAGATGTGCGTATCGACGGCGATGGTGGGTTGCCCGAACGCCGTGTTCAACACGACGTTCGCCGTCTTGCGGCCGACGCCCGGCAGACTCTCGAGCGCCTTGCGCTCGGCGGGCACCTCGCCGCCATATTGGTCGAGCAGGATGCGGCACGTCGCGATCACGTTCTTCGCTTTCGTGCGATACAGGCCGATCGTCTTGATGTAGTCGGCGATGCCTTCCTCGCCAAGATCGAACACCTTCTGCGGCGTGTTCGCGACGGGAAACATCCGGCGCATCGCCTTGTTCACCGAAACATCCGTTGCTTGCGCGGACAACATCACGGCGATCAGTAACTCGAACGGCGTCGAATATTCGAGCTCGGTCGTCGGATGCGGATTCAGGCTCTGAAGCGTTTCGTAGATCGCGCGTCGTTTGTTCGCGTTCATGCGGCGAGGTTAGGACTTTTTGGGTTGGTCGATGTCTTGCTTCGGCGCCGGTTCGGCGTGATCGTCAGCGATTCCCAGCCGACGACGGCGTGCTTCCACTTCGTCGATCTGCGCCTGCATGTCCGCGCTGACGTTCGTCGTGTTCTTCGGACCGATGCCATGCGCGGCGTTTTCCGCCTTCTTCTGGCGCGCGCGTTCGAGCGCGGCCTGAATGATCGCGCGTTTTTTCGCTTCGGCGTCGTCGGCGGGCGCGGCGGGAGTCGCGACAGTCGGGTGGGCGGCCACGGTTGACAGGCTCGATTCAGCCATTGACCCCGACGCCAAACCCGCCGACGCCGAACCTGCCGACGCCCGTCTCGCGGCGGCGCGCGCTTCGGCTGCTTCGCGTTCGGCGGAGAGCCGCGCGCGGCGACGGTCGTGCCGTTCGCGCGCGGCGTCGGCCTGCGGCTGGCTCCAGGCGTCCCAGCCGGTGTCATCGCCGGTGACGGGGATCATCGCGATGCAGTCGACGGGGCAGGGCGGCACGCATAGGTCGCAGCCCGTGCACAGCTCGGCGACGATCGTGTGCATCTGCTTCGGCGCGCCGACGATGGCATCGACGGGACATGCCTGCATGCACAGCGTGCAGCCGATGCACAGGTTCTCGTCGATGAACGCGATGGGCCGCGCACGTTCGACGCCGTTATCGGGATTCAGCGGTATCACAGGCTTGCCGAGCAGCGCCGCGAGCCGCGCGACGCCTTCGGCGCCGCCCGGCGGGCACTGGTTGTAATGGGCCTCTCCTGCGGCGATCGCCACGGCGTACGCGCGGCAATCCGGATAGCCGCACTTCGTGCATTGCGTCTGAGGCAGCCGATCCTCGATCAGATCGGCGAGTGTTTTGATTTGTGTCACGGTGAAGACGTGGGGACATGCTGCTGCCGATTATCGACGCGACCGGCGCGGCGCAGGCTCGCAGTTCGACGACGTATCGTTTCAGTGGCGCCGTTGGCTTGCCATTGGCCGATTAAGACTGGAGCGCGGACAGTGCGTGAGCCGAATGGGCGCGCAACGCTGCCGGAGCAGACGCCGGCGAGTCGCGAAGCGGAAGGCAAGCGTGTCCGGCGACCGGTCAAATGCGTATTATCGCCGATTTCCCCAGTTGTTATTACCGAAGCATGTGCCATAATCGAAGCGCTTTTTTGTAAGACCGCAGGAGGGTGTTCCCACCAACCAGCCCGCGCAGCGCCGCCGTTGCAAGGCCAGGCAATTGGACGGCGAGCGATCCGGATTAACGCGGCTCACGAAGCACATGCCACCATGAATCAGCCGAAAATCAAAAGAGATCCTGAAGGCACTCGTCGCCGCATTCTGCTCGCGGCGGCCGAAGAGTTTGCGAATGGTGGGTTGTTCGGCGCACGCGTCGACCAGATTGCCCGCCGCGCGGAGACCAATGAACGCATGCTCTATTACTACTTCGGTAGCAAGGAGCAGCTTTTCACGGCAGTCCTCGAACATGCGTTCAGCGCGCTCACGGAAGCCGAGCGCACGCTGGACCTCGCGGGTGTTGCGCCTGTGGAAGCCGTCACGCGTCTTGCGCATTTCGTGTGGGATTACTATCGCGATCATCCCGAGCTGTTGAGACTCGTCAACAACGAGAATCTTCACGAGGCGCGCTATATGCAGAAGTCCACGCGCATCCGCGAAATGATCTCGCCAATCGTTGCGACGCTTGGCTCGATTCTCGAACGCGGCCAGCGCGCCGGCCTGTTTCGCGCGAACGTCGATCCGCTGCGCTTCTATGTGACGCTGTCGGGGATGGGCTACTACATCGTGTCGAACCGCTTCACGCTCGAAGCGACGCTTGGCCGCGACTTCAGCGCAGCCGCCGAACGCAGCGAAGTGATCCAGATGAACACCGAGATCCTGCTCGCGTATCTGATGCGGCGCTGAACGCGCGCGCTCCATGAAAAACGGCCTCGCGAGAGGCCGTTTCCGTATCGACTGGATGCAGCCGCAACCTGTCGAAGGGGCTGCGGCAGGCGGCTTGCGCTCAGGCTTCGACGCGTTCCTTCGTCTCGCGCGTGGCCTTCTGCGTGTGTTCGAGAATGAAGTCGCGCAACTGCGGATAGATGATCGTACGCCAGCGGCGGCCCGAGAAGATGCCGTAGTGGCCGCACTTCTCCGCCGTGAAATGCCGACGGTTCCTTTCCGGAATACCCGTGCACAGTTCGTGGGCGGCGCGCGTCTGGCCGCTGCCCGAAATGTCGTCGAGTTCGCCCTCGATCGTGAAGAGCGCTGTCTTCCTGATGTCCTGCGGGCGCACCGGCTCGCCGTCGACTTCCCACGTGCCTTCAGCGAGGCTGAATTCCTGGAACACGACGCGGATGGTCTGCAGATAGTACTCGGCGGCCATGTCGAGCACGGCGTTATATTCGTCGTAGAAGCGGCGGTGCGCTTCCGCGTCTTCTTCGTCACCGCGCAGCAGGCTTTGATAGAAGTCCCAGTGCGAGGCGGCGTGGCGTTCCGGATTCATCGCCACGAAGCCCGTGTGTTGCAGAAAGCCCGGATATACCTTGCGGCCGAAGCCCGGATAGTTCGGCGGCACGTTGTAGATCACGTTGTTCTCGAACCACTCGATCGAATGCTGCGTGGCGAGCGAGTTGACGGCCGTCGGGCTCTTACGCGCGTCGATCGGGCCGCCCATCATCGTCATCGTGCGCGGCGTGTCTTCGCCGCGGCTCGCCATCAGCGAAATGGCGGCGAGCACGGGCACGGTCGGCTGGCACACCGAAATGACGTGCAGGTTCTTCGCGCCGATATGGCGGATGAACTCCTGGATGTACGCGATGTAATCGTCGAGGTTGAACGGGCCGTCTTCGAGCGGCACCATGCGCGCGTCGATCCAGTCGGTGATGTACACCTTGTGATCCTGCAGCAGCGTTTTCACGGTGTCGCGCAGCAGCGTCGAATGGTGACCCGACAGCGGCGCGCACACCAGCACGACGGGTTCTTCCTTCAGCTGCGTCACGGCGTCGCTGTCGTCGGAATAGCGCTTGAAGCGCATCAACCGGCAAAAGGGCTTTTCCATGATCGTCTGTTCGACGATGGGAATGTTGCGCCCGTCCTTGACGATCTGGTGCAGATTGAACTCGGGCTTCTCGTAGTCCTTGCCAAGGCGGTACAGCAGCTCGTACCCGGCCGACAGACGCGTCGCGCCCGGCACATAGGCGAGCGGGCTGGCCGGATTCGCAAACGATTTCGAGGCAGCCTGAGCCCAGGCGGTGAGCGGGCTCAAAAGTGCCCGCTGGAATTCGTGGATTTGATAGAGCATGGGTGCTCCGGCGTTAGCGGTTCGCGCAGGGCAGCGTGTTGTGATGCGCAGCGACGAGGCGGGCCGTTCTTGGTTACGTGTGGATGGTTGGTGGCGAGATTATCGGCCGTCTGGTTCGGGTGATGATATAGAAGGCATACGATTTGTGCAATGCAACAACAGTGCGGTGGCGCACGCTCCGGATGTCATAGACATGTCATCGACACCACGCCCGATTTCTTTAGACGATGGGTGTCGATTCAATACCAGCATCTGGCATGCCAGCGGGCGGCTGACTGCCTTGTCCGTTGTGCGGCGGCTGGCCGGCGGCGCGTGCCATCTCCTGTTCGTGCTTCATCAGGTTGAGCCCCGTGTGAACGAGGGCCACATGGGAAAACCCCTGTGGAAAATTACCGACAAGCCGGCCGTCGACGGGGTCATATTCCTCGGCGAGCAGCCCGACGTCGTTCGCCAGCGACAAAAGCCGCTCATACATGTCGCGCGCTTCTTCCACGCGTCCCTGCAGCGCGAGATTGTCGACCATCCAGAAGCTGCAGGCGAGGAAGGTGCCTTCGCCGGGCGGCAGGCCGTCGTCGAATTCCGTCGTGCGATAGCGCATCACGAACCCGTCGTGCATCAGGTTTTTTTCGATTGCATTGACAGTCCCGACGATGCGCGGGTCCGACGGCGGCAAAAAGCCCAGCAGCGGCATCAGCAGCACGCTCGCGTCGAGCTCGTCGCCGCCGTAGGTCTGCGTGAACGCATTGAGCGCGACGTTCCAGCTTTTCTGGCAGACATCCGCGTGAATCTGCGCGCGCACTTCGTACCAGTGCTCGAGCGGCGCGGGCAGGTGGAACGCTTCCGCCGACTTGATCGCGCGGTCGAACGCGACCCACGCCATCACTTTCGAAAACGTGAAGTGCTGACGGCCGCCGCGCGTTTCCCAAATGCCTTCGTCGCGTTCCTGCCAGATCGTTTCGAGGTGGCGGAGCATCGCGCATTGCACGTTCCACGCGGTGTCGTCGTTCTGCAGGCCGCCGACGCGCCCCAGATGCAGCGCGTTCATCACTTCGCCGTACACGTCGAGCTGAAGCTGGCCGACGGCATTGTTGCCGATGCGCACGGGCGCCGAGTTTTCATAGCCGGGCAGCCAGTCGATCTCGAATTCGGGCAACCGCCGTTCGCCCGCGAGGCCGTACATGATCTGCAGCTGTTCGGGCGAGCCCGCCATCACGCGGCCCAGCCAGGAACGCCACGCGCGCGCTTCGTCGTAGTAGCCGCCGCGCATCATCGCGAGCAGCGTGATGGTCGCGTCGCGCAGCCACACGTAGCGGTAGTCCCAGTTGCGCGTACCGCCGATCCTCTCGGGCAGCGACGTGGTCGGCGCGGCGACGATGCCGCCCGTCGGCGCGTAGGCGAGCGCCTTCAATGTCAGCAGCGAGCGGCGGATCGCCTGGGCGTATTTGCCCTCGACGGTGCCGCGCGCCGACCATTCGAGCCAGTAGTTCTCGGTGCGCGCCAGCGCCGAATGCGGATCACGCACGGGCGGAATGTGCAGATGCGATTGCGTGTACGTGAGCGAGAACGGCACGCGCTCGCCTTCGGACACGGTGAACTCGGCGACGGTTTTCATGTTCTCGCCGCGCATGTCGACGGGCGTGCGCAGCGCGACGGTATCCGGCCCGGCGATCGCCTTGATGCCGCTTTCGTGCTCGAGCCGGCTCACCCACGGAATCGAGAAGCCGTAGTCGAAGCGCAGCACCAGTTCCATGCGCATGTTCACCTTGCCGCGCCTGCCGACGACAATCCGGATCATCTCCGACGAACCGTTGCCGGGCGGCATGAAGTCGATGAGCGTGACGGCGCCGTCGGGCGTTTCGAAGTCGGTTTCGAGGATCAGCGTTTCGCCGCGGTAACGGCGGCGCGTGGCGCGCGCGAAGCCCGTTTGCTTTGGCGGCGCTCCGCCGCGGGTTTGCGCGTCTGCAGCGTTGTCGCCGGGCGATGCGTCTTGTTCTGCGCGGGCGCTGGCGTCGTCGCGTCGGCTCGTGCGCGCGGGCGGCTTGTCCGCCTGGCGAGGCAAGGGCTTCGCGTCCGATTTCACGGCGCGCTCGGCGTCGCGATTGTCGTCACTGGCGCGCTCGCCGGCTTCGTTGCGATCACCGTCTTCGGCGGGGGCGATCAGCCAGCGGCCGTTGTCCTCGGTGCCGAGCAGCGCGGCAAAGCATGCGCCCGAGTCGAAACGGGGCCAGCATAGCCAGTCGACTGAACCATCGCGCGAGACCAGCGCGGCCGTGTGGCCGTCGCCAATGAGTGCGTAGTCTTCGATAGGTGCGGACATGATAGGGCGGTCGGTCAGCGGGTAAGAAGTGCGTGCCTGCGCAGCGCCGGACGATGCGCAGGCGTCGTTGTTACCTGACTCGCGCAACGCGCGATGGTTCGCGGGCGGGCGCACATTCGAGGTATTGGCAATCCTGTTTTTAGCTGCTTACAATCGGTTTTTGAACGTGACTTCTGACGAATCGCAGCCCACCGGCGTTCGGGGTCGCAGCACGCGGCGACGGCGCCATTTTCGAGGATAAGCAATGCTGAACCCGTCGAAATCCGACTGCATCACGATTCTCTCCGCCGCGAGCCAACTGCCTGACGACTCGCTTCTTCCACTCGACTTCCGCACGCTCGGCATCTCGCGCAATGGGATGGAAACGGCTGCGGCATTCCTGATCGAACGCGCCTGCTTCAAGCGCTATAGCGAGGCCGACGGTCATTATGCCGTCGGCGGGCTGTCCTTGCAGGGGCGCTGGCGCCTCGATCAACTGTCGAACGGCTGACGCCGGCGCCCGCATTCCATCGCGCGTAGTCGATTCACGGACCGCAAGTGCGGCCCGTGTGCCGACGCGCGCCATGGCGTCATCTGCGTCGCGCGCTGCATGCTCTGCTTGCGCAGCGGACGGCATGCACGGGCGCGTTTGCGCGCCTCAGAGATGCGCCGTGCCGCCGACGCCGAAAATCCCGATCAATCCGATAAGAATCAGATAAATCGCGACGATGAAATTGAGCAGGCGAGGCATGATCAGAATGAGAATGCCGGCGATCAGCGCGACGAGCGGGCCGAGAGTGAGATGGATGTTCATGGCGACTCCTTTGTTGGAATTGACGACTGTGAGACAACCTGCAGACAATCCGTGCCCGCGTGCGTGACTGTCCCATCGCGAGCAACGCTCTTATACTTGCCCGAAATACGGCAAACAACGACAAACGACGACGGCCACGACGGCTGGCTGGCGGCGATCACGCGACGTCAGCGTCACCGTCACGTCACGATAGCGTCACGTGATGACACGCGACGATAAACGGGATAAACGGCACCCTCCGGCGGGACCGCGCGGCAGACCAGCGACACACACGATCCGAATAACCGTATCGCCAGGAGGTCGTCATGCAGCGTCGTACAGGAGTCATAGCGTATGTCGTGCCACAGTCTTTCAATTCCCGTCCAGGCCATCCCCTACGTTCGATAATAAAAGGTTTGACACTCATGGTATCGATTGCCGCTACGCAGGCCTTCGCGCAAGGCACACCTGCCGCGCCCGCCGACGGCGTCTACGATCTGATCGTCGGGACCTACACGGGTCCGAAGAGCGAAGGCATCTACGTCTACCGCTTCGACACGAAAACGGGCGAGGCAACCCAGATATCGTCGGCGAAGACGGACAACCCGTCGTACGTGATCGCATCGCGCGACGGGCGCTACGTCTACTCCGTCAACGAGCAGCCCGGCGACAACGGCCCCGCCGACCAGCGCGGCGGCATCAGCGCCTTCAGCTTCGATGCGAGGAGCGGGCAATTGAGATTCCTGAACCGCGTGTCGTCGGATGGCAACGATCCGTGCTACCTGAGCATCTCGCCGGACGGCAAATACCTGACGACGGCCAATTATTCCGTCGCGGCGAACCCCGGCGGCAGCTTCGCGGTGTTTCCGCTGCAGGCGGACGGCCAGGTCGGCGCGTCGGTGCTGACCGTGCATCACGACGGCGGCGGACCGGTGAAAGGGCGCCAGGACAACGCGCACGTGCATTCGACGGTGTTCTCGCCGGACGGCAAGTATCTGTTCGCGCAAGACCTCGGCGCGGACAAGCTCTACGCGTACCGCTACACGCCCGATGGCAGCCGCGGCCTGCTCGGCCCGACGGAGCAGCGCTACACCGACGTGAAAGCGGGCTCGGGCCCGCGCCATCTGGTGTTCGGCGCCGACGGCAGCTACGCGTACCTGACGAGCGAACTGGCCGCGACCGTCACGGTGTTCCGCTACGACGACGGCAAGCTCACGCAGTTGCAGGTGGTGCCGATGACAAAGACCGGCTTCAAGGGGCAGGTGGGGGCGGCCGCGATCCATCTGTCGCCGGACGGACGCTTCCTGTACGCGAGCAACCGTGGCGACGCGAACGAGATCGTCATCTATGCCGTCGATCGCGCCAACGGCCATATCCGCGAAGTGGGCCGTCAGTCGAGCCTCGGGAAAGCGCCGCGAGAATTCTCAATTGATCCGACGGGGCGTTGGCTGATCGTCGGCAATCAGAATAGCGATACGGCCTACGTGTTCCGCCGTGATCAGCAAAGCGGTCTGCTCGACGCGAATCCGAAGCGAATCGATCTCGGTTCGCCCGTCGACTTCAAGTGGGTATCGCCGGCTTGATGGCGGTTGTGATCCGATCGGTTCGGCGAGGCGGCACGCCAAAGGTGCCTGCTGAACCGGTTGGCCGCGGGGCGAGCTTCGTCTGACGCCTGCCGCGCGGCCGGTCTGCATGCGCGAAGGAGGGCTTATTCGGCCGGCCCCGGCGCAAGCACTTCGCGGCTGCCGTTAATGCCCATCGCCGACACGAGGCCCGCCGTTTCCATCTGCTCGACGAGTCGCGCCGCACGGTTGTAGCCGATGCGCAACTGCCGCTGCACGGCCGAAATCGACGCGCGCCGCGTGCGTACGACGAACGCGACGGCTTCGTCATAGAGCGGGTCGGCTTCGGCATCGGGCGATTCGCCGAACAGGTCCTGCGTGGCCCCGCCATCGGTGGCGGGACCGTCCAGAATGCCCTCGACGTATTCCGGCTCGCCGAACTGCTTCAGATGCTCGACGATCCGGTGCACTTCCTCGTCGGCGACGAACGCGCCGTGCACGCGCTGCGGATAACCCGTGCCGGGCGGCAGGAACAGCATGTCGCCCTGGCCGAGCAGCGACTCGGCGCCCATCTGGTCGAGAATCGTGCGCGAGTCGATCTTCGACGACACCTGGAACGCCACGCGCGTCGGAATGTTGGCCTTGATGAGACCGGTGATCACGTCGACGGACGGGCGCTGCGTCGCGAGAATCAGGTGGATGCCCGCCGCGCGCGCCTTTTGCGCCAGCCGCGCGATCAGTTCTTCGATCTTCTTGCCCGCGACCATCATCAGGTCGGCCAGTTCGTCGATCACGACGACGATCAGCGGCAGCGGCGACAGCGGCTCCGGCGCATCGGGCGTCAGCGAGAAGGGATTGCCGATCTTTTTTTTCTTTCGCGGCGGCGTCGCGAATTTTCTGATTGAAGCCTTGCAGATTGCGCACGCCGACGGCCGACATCAGCCGGTAGCGCTTCTCCATTTCGCCGACGCACCAGTTCAGCGCGTTCGCGGCGAGCTTCATATCGGTGACGACGGGCGCGAGCAGATGCGGGATGCCTTCATAGACGGAAAGTTCCAGCATCTTCGGGTCGATCATGATCATGCGCACCTCTTCGGGCGTTGCCTTGTACAGCAGCGAGACGATCATCGCGTTGATCGCGACCGACTTGCCCGAACCCGTCGTGCCCGCGACCAGCATGTGCGGCGCTTTCGCGAGGTCCGTCACGACAGGGTGGCCGGTGATGTCCTTGCCCATGGCGAGCGTCAGATTCGACTTGGAATGCTGATAGACCTCAGCTTGGAGAATCTCGGAAAGGCGAATGGTCTGGCGCTTGGCATTCGGCAGTTCGAGACCCATGCAGGTTTTGCCAGGAATCGTCTCAACGACGCGAATCGACGTTAGACCGAGACCGCGCGACAGATCCTTCATCAGCCCGACGATCTGGCTGCCGCGCACGCCGAGCGCCGGCTCGACTTCGAAGCGCGTGATCACCGGTCCCGCCGACGCACCGACGACCGTCACGGGCACCTTGAATTCCTGCAGCCGTTGTTCGATCAGCGCGCCTGTTTCGGCGAGCTTTTCGTCGCTGACGGGCTCGGCATCCGACGACGCGGGCGCGAGCAGATCGAGCGCCGGCAGTTCGATATGCGAGGCGGAGGGCGCGTGGAACTCGAATGCGGGACCGCTGTGCCCGCGCACGGCAGGGCGGGGCGGCGGGGCGTCCTGCGGGACCTGGCGATCTTGCTCGTCGGCGGTTTCGCCTGGCGTGTGCGGATGGTCGTCAGCAAGCGCGGCAGCGTGAGGCGCGACACCGTGACCGGCCGTGTGCGCGGCGGGCGTCGCGCCCGGAAAGCGCACGACGTTCGACGGTGCTTCGGGCGTGTCGTCGCTCGCCGTATCGGGTGCCTTCGTCAGGACGGCTGGTTCGAGCGGTGCGACGATATCGGCGTAGGCGGCCTCGTGCGATACGACCGGGCGAGGCGGCTGCATCGGCGCGTCGGCCGCGGAGGCCACGCGCAACAAGCTGACAGACTGCGTGATCGCATCCCACGGCGCAACGGCGGGCGCGGCCGGTTGCGCGTCGAGGTTCTCTTCAATGGCGGGCGATACCCGTTCGGCCGGTACGTGCGGTGCCGTCGCCGTCGAATGGCCGTCTTGCGTCGCTGATGCGCTGGCATCGGCGGGAGCGGGTTCGTGGAACGGCGTTGCCTGCGCTTCGTGCGACGGCGCGGCGAGATGTGCTGCCGGCTCGCGGTCTGGCGCGACGCTGCCCGCGATGGTTGCGGGCAGGCAGGCGCGCTGCACGCCCGGCTGGTTGCTCGCCGGGGTTTGCGTCATGT
Source organism: Paraburkholderia bengalensis (assembly GCF_037126505.1). Taxonomy (NCBI): domain Bacteria; kingdom Pseudomonadati; phylum Pseudomonadota; class Betaproteobacteria; order Burkholderiales; family Burkholderiaceae; genus Paraburkholderia; species Paraburkholderia bengalensis. Next base: position 1,141 of record NZ_JACFYJ010000078.1, on the reverse strand, counting down.
CGGCCCGAGCCGCTGGGTCGACGATGCCAGGTTGCGTCGCGGTGTCTGCCGTGGACGACTCCGCGATGGGGGCTTGCGCCTCGTCTTCTGCGCCAGCCCGGGCTTGCACACGCGTGTCGTTTTGGGCAAACGACGGTTCGCGGGCGTCGGTTGGCAATGGGTTTGCGTCGGCGTCCGGTTTCGGGATCGTCGGCACCGCTGGTGCCGCTGGAATGGTTGCCGAAACGTCGGCTGGTGCCTCGGTGCTGGCGTTATCGACGGTGTGCACTTCAGGCGCTGTGTGCGTGTCACCGGAGGGCACGGCGTCGAAAGAAACGGCGGGATCAATCTCGTCCGCCTGCATCGAATATGCCGCGTGCTCCGCCACCGGTTCCGGGAAAACGGCAGCAATCGGCCGATCGGGCGATACGGGATCGACTTCGGGCACTGGCGCGGACGTCCTAGCGGTTTGATTGCTCGCGATCGCCGCCTCGAGCGCCGACATCGCCTCATCGACGGCCGCAACAGCCGCCACGCCGCCTGCCGCCTGGCTGCCGACCGTGCTCGCGCCGTTCGCCGCCCCCGTTGCCGCGGCGTGGATGACGGCATCGTCGCGCGTCTCGACAACCTTGGCGGGATCGCTGGCCGTGCGGCGCGCGAGGCTTGCGCCCGCGAGCGTCGTCCAGCGTGCGGCGTTCTCCTCGATGCTGCGCAGCGTTTCCTGCACGCTCGCCGCCGGCGCAGCGGATTGTGCCGATGACCCAGCCGATGCATTGGCGCGCGAATAGGCCGGAACGCGGAAATTCTGCGTGGCGTGGCGCGCGAACGGCGATGTCGCGAGCCAGGCCGACGCCCCTGTGCGGCGGGCGCGAGCGGCTCGAGGGAAGCGGGCTGACGGCTGTGCGCAGGCGCCGCGGTTCGCACGCTGGCAGACCGGCCCGTCGAAACGGCTGCATTCGCCGACATGCTTCGCGCAGCAGCCTGGGCCGCCGCTTTCGACGATTGCAACGCGGCCGTGCTGCCGAACACGGTAGGCGGCGTTGCCGTGACGCGCGCGCCCTCTATCGACGCGGACCCCGCATCGCGCGAATGAGCACGTTGTCCATCGGCGGCGAGCCAGCCGGCGGGTGCCACGGGCTCGGCGGCGCCCAGGACGTGGGGC
>NZ_JACFYJ010000077.1:0-38580 GCF_037126505.1 Paraburkholderia bengalensis | reverse complement strand
GCACGGGCTGGCGGTGTGAGCGGCTTTCTTTTGCCTGCTTTTCTTTGCCGCTGCAAAGAAAAGTAGGTGCCGCCCCGCACAGGGGCAACGCCCGCGCCGCGCAGGCGCCATCGCGGATGCCCACGCAAAGGACAACACACACCGACAACGCCCGCGCCGCGCAGGCGCAATGCGAACGCAAACCTTCACGGCACCGACGAAGCCAACGCCCCTTCGCTACGCGCTTCGTCCGCGCATCGCTGATGCGCCCGCGACAGGCGCCCCATCAGCGGCAGCAGCAGAATCGCCACGACAGCGCCGACAGCCGCCAGCCACCCAAGCTCCGTAAAGAGCTTCGTATACAGCGGCAACGAAGTCAGCGGATCGAGATCGCCAGCCGGCATCTTCGCCAGATTCGCGACGACACTCCCCAGATACTGCGACACACCCGTCGCGACGAAATACGCGCCCATCATGAAGCCGCTCATGCGAGCCGGCACGTAACGCGCGATCATCGCGAGACCGAGGCCGCTCACCAGCAGCTCGCCAAGCGAATACAGCCCATAACCGCCCACCATGAACCACGACGACACGCGCCCGTTCACCGCAAAACTGCCGCTCCACGCATAAACGAAGAAGCCCGCCGCAACCACCGCAAATCCGAATGCGTACTTCGCGGCCACCGGCACGTCCTTGCCGTTTTTCGCGAGCTTCGTATACAGCATCGCGAGAAGCGGACTGAGCAGCATGATCCAGATCGGGTTCAACGCCTGGAACTGCGCAGCGCTCCACGTAAACAAATGCGTGCCGAACAGCGAGAAAGTCGGATCGACGTTGCGCAACGCAAACAGCGTCAGCGACGTCGACATCTGCTGATAGAACACGAAGAACAAGATCACCTGCAATGTCAGGATCAGCGCGGCGATCAGGCCCGAGCGCTCGGAGCGCTCACACCTGATCAGCATGTACGCGAAGATCGCGAGAATCGCCACGCCCGCCGTGTACACGCATGCGACGGCAATCGCCTTGTGCTGCAGCACGAACATCGTCGCGGTGCCCAGCGCGAGACCGCCCGCCGCGACGGCCAGCACGCGCCTCCAGCGCACGGGCTCGGCATCCGGTGCGCAGCCGATGTGCGACAGCGTGCGAAACATCAGGAAGTAGTTGAACACGGCGATCAGCATGCCGGCGCAGCAGACGGCAAACGCCGTGTGCCAGCCCCAGTGATCCTTGATCCACGGCGTCGCCAGCATCGACACCGTCGAGCCGATATTCACCGCCATGTAGTAAATCGTGAATGCGCTGTCGATGCGCGTGTCGTCGCCTTCGTAAATGCGGCGCACGAGATTCGCGGCGTTCGACTTGAAGAGGCCGTTACCCACCACGATCACGCCGAGCGACGCATACATGAAGTTCAGGCTGTCGTTGGGCATCGCGAGCATCAGATAGCCGGCTGCGAGCACGAGCGCGCCGAAAATCATCGAGCGGCGCGCGCCGAGAATCTTGTCGCCGATCCAGCCACCGATCGACGGCGACGCGTACACGAGCGCCGCAAACGCGCCCCACGTGAGCGTCGCGTGGCTGTCGTCGAAACCGAGCCGGTCGATCATGAACAGCACGAGCAGCGCCGCCATGCCGTAGTAGCCGAAACGCTCCCACATCTCGATGAGAAAGACGGTCGAGAACGACCGGGTCCGGGATACGGGTGAATTCATGTGTTCCTCGTATTTATGCAAAAGCAGCCGCGCGCGCGTCGAGCCGACGCGCGCCACGCGGCGAAGCTGGAAAAGCTGGAGATCGTCGATGACTTGCCGTGACGGCTGCGCAACGCGGCATCCGGCAACGGCTCAGTGCGATACGAGCGACGGACTGTGCGGTCCGCGTCGAAAACGGAACAACCAGGACTTCAGCGGGACTCCGTCGACGCAGAAACAACGCGACGGAAAGCTCAATGATAAAGCATGGCGCGTTTGCTCCTCTGCGGCGGCGGCATCGGAACGCGGTTGCTCAATATGCGGGATGACTGGAGAAAGGCTGCGGAAAACATCGACATGCGTATTCACCTCGTTCGTCGGTGGCAGTCAGGTCGGGACGTACCGATCAAAAACACCGCCGCAGGATCGCTGCAAACGGCACTGCAGGCAGATGGACTTCGATGAATGCGTCCACCCGCGCGAGGTTGCGATTGTCCGCATCGCCGCATGACTTGTCGCTCGGGGAATTCACTGAGAAACGCGCGCACATTCAAGATTAGTCTTATTGCATAAAAGTCGGTCTAAAGCGAAAGCGACGGACGCGCATTGCGATCTGGCAACATAGAGTGTTTTCTTGAAAAGACCGAATCTGCGCAAGCGGCATCGATGAATTGCCAACCTACGCAAGACTCGGCACGCACGTCATCAAACAACATTTGCTTATATCAAACTAATTTTGACGGACTAATTTGGTTTTGCTATGGTCACGACACTTGAGAAAGACACGGCACTTGCACTGGGGAGCAAGATCCGCGCGCTGAGGCAAAGGCTGAAGCGCACGCTCGATGAAACAGCAACGGCAGCAGGTATTTCGAAGCCGTTTTTGTCGCAGGTCGAGCGCGGTCTCGCGTCGCCGTCCATCACGTCGCTGGCAGGAATTGCGAATGCGTTGGGAGTGAAGGTGCAGTACTTCGTCGACACACCAAGCGAAGAACGCTCGGTGTGTCGCGCGAACGAACTAAAGTTTTTTGGATTTGCAGACTCGGCGAATCTGTTTGCCCGGATGACCAATCTGTCGGGGGGCCGTCAGCTGGAAGCCATCCTTGTGAGGATGCCACCCGGGCAAAAGCGTTCCGAAGTCACGACGCATGCCGGCGAAGAGTTTATTTACGTCATCGAAGGGCAAATGTCGTTGACGCTGGAAGGCAAGACGTTCGTGCTGCGCGCGGGGGACAGCGCGCACTACGAATCGACGCTGCCGCACAGTTGGGCGAATACGGGCCGCAAGGAATCGGTAGTCGTCTGGGTGGGTACGCCGAGACTGTTTTAGAAGGCAGGCATGCGACCCTGGTTGGAAGCGCTTCCGCATCACACGGAAGCGCGCCGATCGGATTAGCAGGGTGCCTGTAATAATAATTGTAAGGAATCCTTATGGCGTACACCGAACAAGGGCCACCCAACCGGTCCCTCTCACGCGGATAACCGTTAGCGGCGTCCGCGCTGCTTGCATTCCTCTCCCGACTTTTCAGCGATACAACCATGAAGAAAACGTTCGTCTACACGACGGCGCTGACCGCGCTCGTCCTCGCATTCCAGCACAACACGTTCGCCGTCACGATTCCGCCGGGCGCGACGCTCGCGGCCAGTCAGGAACTGACGCGCCAGGTGCCCGCCGAAACGGAATCGCTCGACCCGGCGCACATCGAATCGTGGACGGGCAACACGATCGGTCTCGATCTGTTCGAAGGTCTTACGCGCATCGACGCATCGGGCGCGATCGTGCCGGGCGTCGCGCAATCGTGGACGCGCACGGCACCTGACACGTGGGTTTTCAAGCTGCGTCACGACGCGAAGTGGAGCAACGGCCAGCCCGTCACGGCAGCGGATTTCGTCTATGCATGGCAACGCGTCGTCGATCCGAAGACGGGTTCGAAATACACGGTGCTGGTCGAGTTCGTGAAGAACGCGAAGGCGATCATCGCTGGCAAGTCGCCTGTGACGAGCCTCGGTGCGCGCGCCGTCGATCCGTACACGCTCGAAGTGAAGACGGAAGTACCCGCTGCGTTCTTCCCGCAGCTCGCCGCTATGGCGACGATGGCGCCCGTCGATAAAGCCGTCGTGACGAAGTTCGGCGCCGACTGGACGCGTCCGGCGAACTTCGTCGGCAACGGCGCGTTCGCGCTCAACGACTGGCAGCCGAACAACCGCCTCGTGATCTCGAAGAACGCCAACTACTGGAACGCGCCGAAGGTGGCAATTTCGAAGGTCACGTATCTGCCCATCGAAAGCGACGAAACGGCGATGCGCATGTATCAGGCGGGGCAGTTCGACTACACGTATGCGATTCCGTCGGGTATCTATAGCCAGCTCGGCAAGCAGTTCGGCACGCAACTGCAAACGGGCCTGCAAATCGCGACGTATTACTACAGCCTGAACAACGACGAACCCGTGTTCAAGGACAAGCGCGTGCGCGAGGCGCTGTCGATGGTCGTCGATCGCGATCTGCTGACGTCGAAGCTCACCGCGAACGGCGAAGTTCCGATGTACGGTCTGATCTCGAAGGGCACGGAAGGCGCCGCCGTGTACAAGCCGGAATGGGCGACGTGGCCGATGGCAAAGCGCGTCGACTACGCGCGCAACCTGCTGAAGGAGGCAGGCTATTCCGATGCAAAGCCGCTCACGTTCACGTTCACGTACAACACCAACGATCTGCACAAGAAGGTCGCGTTGTTCGTCACGTCGGAATGGCGCACCAAGCTCGGCGTCAACGCAAAGCTCGAAAACGTCGAATACAAGGTGCTGCTCAAGCAGCGTCACGACGGCAAGGTGCAGGCTTCGCGCGACGGCTGGTTCGTCGACTATAACGATGCGATGTCGTACTTCGATCTGATCCGCTGCGGCAGCGTGCAGAACGACCAGCACTATTGCAACCCGAAGGTCGACGCGCTGATCGATCAGGCGAACCAGCAGACGGACGACAGGCAGCGCACCGCCCTGCTCACGCAGGCGCATGATCTCGCGATGAACGACTATCCGATGATTCCGCTGTTCCAGTACTCGGCGGCGCGTCTGGTGAAGCCGTACGTCGGCGGCTATGCGGCGACGAACTATCTCGACATGCGCGCTTCGCAGGACATGTACGTGCTGAAGCACTAAGCACACCAGGCACTAAACGCAGGAACCGCACTCATGCTTGCATACACGTTGCGCCGCACGCTGTGGGCGATCCCGACGATACTCGCCGTGATCACCGCATGCTATCTGCTGCTGCACCTCACGCCCGGCGGCCCGTTCGACACCGAAAAGCAGTTGTCGGCGGCCACGCTCGCGAACCTGAACGCGCGCTATCACCTCGACGAGCCGCTATGGAAGCAGTACCTGCACTATCTGTGGGGACTGCTGCACGGCGATCTGGGCCTGTCGTTCCGCTACGCCGACTGGTCCGTCACCGATCTCGTGCTGAAGGCGCTGCCCGTGAGTCTGGGCGTGGGCGGCGTGTCGGTGCCGTTTGCCGTCGTGATCGGCGTCGCACTCGGCACGATTGCGGCCGTGCGCCGCGACAGCGTGATCGATCATGCCGTGATGGTGCTCGGCAACGCGGGCAACGTCGTGCCGCCGTTCGTGCTCGGCCCGCTGCTCGTGTGGGTGTTCGCGATCCTGCTGAAAACCGCGGACGGCCACGGCTGGCTGCCCGCGGGCGGCTGGGGCGAAGGCGAGTGGCGTTATCGCGTGCTGCCCATTGCGCTGCTCACGATCATCAACGTCGCGTTGATCGCACGCGTGATGCGCGGCAGCATGATCGAAGTGCTGTCGGGCAACTTCATCCGCACGGCGCGCGCAAAGGGCTTGCCCGCACGCACCATCGTGCTGCGCCATGCGATGAAGCCCGCGCTGATGCCCGTCGTGTCGCTGCTCGGCTCGGTGTGTATCTCGTCGATCACGGCGGCCGTCGTCACGGAATCCGTGTTCGCGTTGCCGGGCATCGGGCAGCTCGTCGTGAACGGCGCGATCAATCGCGACTACACGCTGGTGCTCGGCCTCGTCGTGCTGACGACGGCCACGGCTGTTCTCTTCAACCTGCTCGTCGACCTTGCGTATGCATGGCTCGATCCGCGCATTCGCTACTGATACGCCGATGAGAATGCCACCTGTTTCATTGACTGCGATCGACGCGCGGCCGTCGCGCAGCCCGTTCGCGACGGCCGCGCGCCGCTTCGTGCGCAACCGCGCCGCGTTCGTTGCGCTGCTGCTGCTCGTGCTGATCGTGCTCGCGTGCTTCGTCGGGCCGCTGCTGTCGCCGAACAACGCGATCGACAGCGACTGGTCGTCGATCAGCCTCGCGCCCACGCTTGCCAACATGCACTGGTTCGGCACGGACGAACTCGGCCGCGATCTGCTCGTACGCACATTGGTGGGCGGGCGCGTGTCGATCGAAGTCGGTTTGCTCGGCACGCTGGTGTCGGGACTGATCGGCGTCTTGTGGGGCGCGACGGCGGGTTATCTCGGCGGGCGTGTGGATGCCGTGATGATGCGTATCGTCGACATGATGTACGCGATTCCCTACATGCTGATCGCGATCCTGATGATGACGTTGTTCGGCCGCGCGTTCTATCTGGTCGTGCTGACGATCAGTGCGTTTTCGTGGCTCGACATGGCGCGCGTCGTGCGCGGCCAAACGTTGTCGTTGCGCTCGCGTGAGTTCATCGACGCCGCGAAGTCGATCGGCGTCGGCTCGCGCTCGATCATCGCGCGGCACATCGTGCCGAACCTGATCGGCGTGGTCGTCGTGTACGCGACCGTCACGGTGCCCGGCATCGTGCTGACAGAATCCGTGCTGTCGTTTCTCGGCCTCGGCGTGCAGGAACCGATGACGAGCTGGGGCGTGCTGATCCAGGATGGCGCACAGAAACTCGAATCGACGCCGTGGCTGCTGCTGAGCCCTGCGCTGATGCTGTGCGTGACGCTGTATTGCGTAAGCTTCGTCGGCGATGGTCTGCGCGATGCGCTCGATCCGAAGGACCGTTGAGATGGCAAAGATGTCACTACTCGAAGTCAAAGACCTCAGCGTGCGCTTTTCGCGCCGCGACGGCGCGCCCGTCGATGCCGTGCAGCGTGTGTCGTTCTCGCTCGACAAAGGCAAGACGCTCGGCATCGTCGGCGAATCGGGCTCGGGCAAGAGCCAGACCGTGATGGCGCTGCTCGGCCTGCTCGCGAAGAACGGCACGGTCAGCGGCGAAGCGCTGTATGAAGGCAAGAACCTGCTGACGATGAACGATGCCGCGCTGAACCGCATTCGCGGCGACCGAATCGGTATGATCTTCCAGGACCCGATGACGTCGCTCAATCCGTTCCTGACGATCGAGCGTCAGATGACGGAGACGCTGCAACTGCATCGCAAGCTGTCGCGCCGGGAAGCGAAGCAGCGCGCGATCGAAACGCTCGAACGTGTGCGTATTCCCGATGCCGCGCGCCGCATCGGCATGTATCCGCACGAGTTTTCGGGCGGCATGCGTCAGCGCGTGATGATCGCGATGACGCTGCTGTCCGAGCCCGAAATCCTGATCGCCGACGAACCGACCACGGCGCTCGACGTCACCGTGCAGGCGCAGATCATCGAGTTGCTGCGCGAGCTGAACCGTGAGCGCGGTACCGCGATCATTCTGATCACGCACGACATGGGCGTCGTTGCCGGTCTGTGCGACGACGTGATGGTGATGTACGCGGGTCAAACCGTCGAACAGGCGAGCGCGCGGCAACTGTTCGCCGCGCCCACGCACCCGTACACGATCGGCCTGTTGAACGCGCTGCCGCGTCTGACCGACGAAGACGACCAGCCGCTGCAAACCATTCCCGGCAATCCGCCGCTGCCCGGCGTCGCGACACAGGGCTGCGCGTTCGCGCCGCGCTGCACGTTCGCGGAAGACGCGTGCCGTGCCACACGTCCGTCGCTCGAACCCATTGAAGGCGAGCTGCATGCGCTGCGCGCGTGCCATCGTCCCGTTCACGCGGTCGCGGAGGTGCTATGAGCGCACAGGAAACACTACTCAAGGTCGACAACCTCAGCGTGCACTTCAAGGTCGCGCAAGGCGGCTATCCGTGGTCGCAGAAGGCGACGTTGCGTGCCGTCGACGGCGTGTCGTTCGATGTTCGCCGTGGCGAAACGGTGGGTCTCGTCGGCGAATCCGGCTGCGGCAAGTCGACACTCGCGCGCGCGATCATCGGTCTTGCACCCGTGACGTCGGGCAGCGTGCAGTGGAAGGGACGCGAGTCCGTCAACGGCACGTCGCGCGAAATCACACAAACCCGCACGCAGATTCGCCGCGACGTGCAGATGATTTTCCAGGACCCGCTTGCGTCGCTCGATCCGCGCATGACAATCGAGCAAATCGTCGCGGAACCCTTGAAGACGCATCAGCCGCAACTCGGCCGCGAAGAAATGCGCGTGCGCGTGCGCACGATGCTCGAACGCGTCGGCTTGAACGCGCATCATCTGCGCCGTTATCCGCACGAGTTTTCGGGCGGCCAATGTCAACGCGTCGGCATTGCGCGTGCGCTGATCGGCGAACCGCAACTCGTGATCTGCGACGAGCCCGTGTCCGCGCTCGACGTGTCGATCCAGGCACAGATCGTCAATCTGCTGCGCGACCTGCAGCGCGAATTGTCGCTGTCGCTGCTGTTCGTCGCGCACGATCTCGCCGTCGTGAAGGCGATCAGCCAGCGCGTGCTCGTGATGTATCTGGGCCGCGTGATGGAGTTCGGCGACAAGCGCGATGTGTATCGCGAGCCGCAGCATCCGTACACGCGCGCGCTGTTGTCGGCCGTGCCGCTGCCCGATCCCGCAGCGGAACGCGCGCGCGAGCACGTGCTGTTGCGCGGTGAGATTCCGTCGCCGTTGAAGCCGCCGTCGGGCTGCGCGTTTCGCACGCGCTGCCCCGAAGCGATCGACGCATGCGCCAACGAGCGGCCCGTTGCACAGGTTACGGGCCGCGGTCATAGCGAAGTCGCCTGCATACGCGTCGCGATGACCTGACGTCCTTCCAGCTCCACGAAGCCCCATTTCCACGACGCGGCCAGCCGCTGCGCCGAGGGAGGCGTTCGTTTCCGCGACGGCGGAAACGGGCGAGAAAGCGTGGTACGGCTGACCGCCGCACCGCTGTTTCATCAACTAGAAAAACGGAATTGCAATGACAACCCAACGTTCCACATCAGGAGCATCGAAACTTGCGTTGCTGGCCGTCGGCCTGCCCGCGTTGACGATCGCTACCGCCGCACTCGCGGATGACGCCGCCGCGCCCGCCGCTGCCAGCGCCGCCGTCGCCCAGACCGCGCCTGCTGCACCTGCTGCACCTGGTGCGCAAGCCAAACCCGCCAAGCCGAAGGCAAAAGCCGCGCCGACCACCGTCGCGCAAGGTCAGCCCCAGCCGCAGACAGACAATGCGCTCGTCAACGCCGAAGCCGATCAGGCCGTCACGCCGCCCGAGAACATGTCGAGCCAGGCGAAAAGCAAGGGCCTCGTCGCCGACAGCCATCTGAACCTGCTGTTCCGCAACTACGCGGACCAGTTCGACAACGAAGGCGGTCCGCATCGTCACGCATGGGTGCAGGGCATGCAGGCGAACTTCGAATCCGGCTATACGAAAGGGCCCGTGGGACTGGGCTTCGATGCATCGCTGTTCGCCGCGCTGAAGCTCGACGGCGGCGCCGGCGCAGGCAACATGGTGCACGTGGAGAAAGGCGGCGGCGGCTCCAACCAGCTCGCGTGGGCGTATCCCGGCATGTACGACATCAAGGGGCGCATCTCCGAAACGGTCGTCAAATACGGCTTGCAGATCGTCGACAACAACCCGTTCATGGAACCGCACGACAACCGCGCATTGCCGCCGACGTTCCTCGGCCTGTCGGCTGTCAGCAGCGACATTCGCAACGTCACGCTCGAAGCAGGCAGCTTCACGAAGGTCGACGCGCGCGGCCACACCAATCTCACCGACATGAATACGTCGTATGGCGGCACGACGTTCAAGCGGCTTTCGTATTTCGGCGGCAGTTGGGATTACTCGCCGAACGGCACGGTGTCGCTGTACGCGGATCAGGCCGAGGACGTGTGGAATCAGTTCTATGCGTCGATCTCGCAGTCGATCGGCGACGTGAGCGGCATCAAGTGGGCGGGCCTCGCGAACGTCTATTCGACGCACCAGACGGGTTCGGCGCTGCAAGGCCACATCAACAACAATGCGTACAGTCTGTCGCTGTCGGCGCAGCATGGCGCACACCAGGTGCTGCTCGGTTATCAGCAGATCCTCGGCGACCAGTTCTTTGATTACGTGAACGAGACCAACGGCATCTATCTCGTGAACTCGATGGACGTCGACTACAATGCGCCGCACGAAAAGTCGTTCCAGCTGCGCTATACGTTCGACGGCAAGTATGCGGGTCTGGCCGGCTTCAAGGCGATGCTCTGGGGGGTGACGGGCTGGGGCGCGGATGCTTCGGCGAGCGCGGCCTCGAATGCGATTGGCCCTTACACGCGTAACGGCGAATTCGTGCACGGCACGCACCACGAAATCGGCTTTATCCCGAGCTACACGCTGCAAAGCGGCCGCTTCAAGGATACGAAGATCACGTTCATCGCGATGTATCACAAGTCGACGGCGCACTACTCCGATCCCGACAACATGGAGTATCGCCTTGTCGTGAACGTGCCGGTGAAGGTGTTCTAAGCGAAACGCTGGTGTCGGTGCTTGCGTGCGTGGATGGTCACGTTCGCAAGCGCTCGTCGCTTACCGATGGCGCTCGAACACCACCGACACCACAATCGCCATCCACACGAGCACGACGCCCGTCAGAAACATCCAGCGTCCCTTGCGTATGTACGTGTCGTTCGATTCCGAGTCGACGGGACTCGTCACCATCCACGGCACGAGCCCGAGAAACGCAAAGCCGAGAATCGCGAAGCCCGCGACAAACTTGTCGGCGAACGTCCATCCGCCCGCTTCCTGCAGGCCCCAGTAGCCGAGAAAGATGATGCCGAGCGAGAACATCGTCCCGGCAGCCGTGCAGAGCGCCGCCACCGATCCCTGAGGAGTGGGCATGGTCCACCTCGCGTGAGTCAGTGTCGACGATTCTACCCGGTACACACGCACCGCAAGTCGCAAGCCACTCAGGCTGCCTGCCGCGCGAGTCTCGCTTCGTAGGCTTTCAGATGACTATACGCAATGCGCAGCAACGACAGCGATCCCTGCTGCTGTTCGTCGCCACCGCGCGCGATCAGATCGCCGACGATGTGGTCCGCCTCGATCCGCGATTGCCCCTCGATGTCGCGCAGCATCGACGCCGTCAACAGCGAGCCTTCGGCAAACAGAATGCCCTGCGCGCGCGTATTGGCCGCATCGCTGATGGGATGACCGTTCGCCTGCGCCACCGCCTTGCATTCGCCGAGTATGCCCTCGATCACGCGCCGCCCGTCCAGCGTGGTCAGAATGTCGCCGATAGCCGCGCGATGCAGGCACGTGCTGGTGGCGAGCGTCGCAAGGAACACCCACTTTTCCCACATCTGCTGAAGAATGTTGTCGGCGGCGGCGAAGTCGAAGCCCGCGCCTTCGAACGTCGACGCAATCGCGCGCACGCGCTCGCTCACGCCGCCCGTCAGTTCGCCGAAGCCGATTGAATGCATGTCGTTCAGATGCACGATCTCGCGGTCGCGATTGAGCGTCGCGGCGATTACGCACTGGCCGCCCAGCACTTTTGCGTCGCCAAAGCGCTGCTTGAGCACGTCGATGTGCCGCATGCCGTTGAGCACGGGCAGGATCATCGTCGTATCGCCGACAGCAGGTGCGAACGATTCGATGGCGTCGTCGAGGTTGTACGCCTTGCAGCTCAGCAGCACGAGGTCGTACGGTTGCGCGATCGTACTCGCGAGCACCGTTTTCACGTCGCGCAATGTGAAGTCCCCGCGCGGACTTTTGACCACGAGCCCCGAGCGTTGCAGTTCTTCCGCGCGCTTCTCACGCACCAGAAACGTGACGTCACGGCCCGATTGCGCAAGACGCCCGCCGAAGTATCCGCCCGTCGCGCCCGCGCCCACTACGAGAATTCGCATCGCTCCTCCTTTCATTTGCTTGCATGACGAACGCCATGCAAGTGCGTGTGCAGTATGTCGTAAAACGACGCTGTGCGCAGCGAGCCCGCATGCCCCCGCGCGAACAGCGTCAAGCCATCGGTGAATGCGTCAGACGATTTCGAGCGCGAGCGCAATGCCCTGCCCGCCGCCGATACACAACGTCACGATGCCGCGCCTGAGTCCGTCGCGGCGCATCGAATGAATCAGGCGCGTCGTGAGCACCGCGCCCGTCGCGCCGATGGGGTGGCCGTGCGCGATCGCGCCGCCTTCCACATTGATGATGTCGTGCGCGAGCCCGAGCTTTTGCGCGACGGCGAGCGGCACGGCGGCGAACGCTTCGTTGATCTCGACCCGGTCGATATCGCCGAGCTTCCAGCCCGCGCGTTCGAGCGCGATCTGCACGGCGGGCACGGGGCCAAGGCCGAACATGCCCGGCTCGACGGCGGCGATGCCGAACGCGACGAGACGAGCGGCCGCCTCGATGCCTCGCGCGTCGGCGTAATCGCGCGCCGCGACGATCATCGCCGCCGCGCCCGTGTTCAGGCCGGGCGCATTGCCCGCCGTGATCGTGCCGTCGGGACGAAACGCGGGACGCAGCTTCGCGAGCGTTTCGACCGTCGTCTCGGGACGCGGCTGCTCATCGCGCGCGAACTGCACGGTGCCCTTGCGGCCCGCGATTTCGACGGCGACCAGTTCCGCGTCGAATACGCCGCGTTCCTGCGCGGCGGCAAAGCGCTGCTGCGAACGCGCGGCCCATGCGTCCTGCGCGGCGCGCGACAGTTCGGCCTTGCTGACGAGGTCTTCCGTGTGCCAGCCGGAGTGCTCGTTGGAGAACGCATCGACCAGCCCGTCGCGCAGCATGCTGTCGTGCACCTGCGCGTTGCCCATGCGGCTGCCCCAGCGGCCGCTGTCGAGCAGATACGGCGCGCGGTCCATGTTCTCCATGCCGCCTGCCACGGCCACGTCGCCGAGTCCGAGCGCGATCTCCTGAGCCGCCGACACGATCGCCTGCGCGCCCGAGCCGCACACGCGGTTCACCGTCAACGCGGGCACCGACACGGGCACGCCGCCGCCAATCGATGCCTGGCGCGCCGGGTTCATCTTGTTGCCCGCCTGCACCACGTTGCCCATCACCACCGACGACAACGTCTTTGCATCGAGCCCGCCGCGCCGCAGCGTCTCCCGCACGACAGCCGCGCCGAGCGCCGTGGCAGGCACGTCTTTCAACGATCCGCCGAACGCGCCGATCGGCGTGCGGACGGGATGGGCAATCACAATATCGCGTGCATTCATCGCTATTCCTCTGGTTGAAGGACCACTACCGCGCCGCGTGAACACGGCGCGTTCATCGGGATTCAGTTGGCGGCAACGTCTGTCGACGGCTTCGCTTTCGCCACGTCGCTGTCGGCGGGCACGTCCCAGCCGCCGCCGAGCGAGCGGTACAACGCGACGGCCGCCTGCGCATGCGCGCGCTTCGCCTGATTCAACGACTCCGAGTCGCGCAGATACGCCTCCTGTGCATCGAGCACATCGAGGAAGCTCGACGCGCCGCCCTTGTACAGCTCGTTCGACAGACGCAGCGCCTTGCCGGATGCATCGAGCGCGCCCGCCAGCTTCGCAACCTGCGCGTCCCCGTTGACGAGATCGCTGCGCGAGTCTTCGATCTCCTTCAGCGCGTTGAGCATCGCCTGCTGCAAGCCGAGCTGCGATTCGCGCATGCGGCTCTCGTTCTGCTCGATGTGCGCGGTGATGCGGCCCGCGTTGAAGATCGGGCTCGTTGCGCTCAGCGCGGCGCTGAACAGGTTGTCGGTGAGCGTGGGCATGCCGAGATACGACGACGCGAGCAGGCCGTCGCTCAGGCTCAGATGGAACTTCGGATAGCGGTCCGAGCGCGCCACGCCCACCTCCGCCGCGCGCTGCTCGACGGCGGCGTAGGCGGTTCGCACGTCGGGACGGCGCAGCAGCGCTTCGGAAGGCACTGTCTGTGGCACGCTTTGCGAGGGCACGGGAATCGGCCGCGCCTCGTCGAGCAACATGCTGTCGACGCTTTCCGGCGTGCGTCCCGCGTACACCGCGATCAGGCTCTTGTCGTGCTGGATGTTCGACTGGATTTGCGGAATCTGCGCCTGCAGATCCTGCAACTGGTTTTGCGCGCGCGCCACGTCGAGCTGCGTCGACAGGCCGTATTTCAGGCGCTGCTGCGTAAGCTTCAGCGCGCGGCTGCGAATTTCCTCGTTGTCGTTGACGATCTGCAATTGTGCTTGCGCCCAGCGCAAGTCGATATAGGCACCCGCCGTGTTCGCGGCCAGCGCGAGCCGCAGCTCATTGAGCGCCGACTGACGCCCCGACACCTGCGCCTGCGCGGCGAGCACGGCAAGACGCTCGCCGCCGAACACGTCCGGGTCCCACGTCGCCGTCAAGCCGACGCCCGCCTGCTTCACATAACCGAGCGGCGGTGGCGTGTTCTGCCGCTGGTAGACGGCCGTCGCGCCGGCGTCGAGTTGCGGCGCGAGCGCGGCGCGCTGCTGCTTCGTGATGTCCTGCGCCTGCTTCACGCGCTCTACAGCGGCTTTCACGTCCAGGTTGTCGTCGAGCACGAGATCGACGAGACGATGCATGGTCGGATCGCCGAATTGCGACCACCATGCGTCTGCGCTCACGGCATCTTTCGGCGCATCGACGCTCCACGCGTCGGGCGCCACGGTCTTGACCGTCTGCGGCAAGTCCGCGTGCGTCGCGGGCTGCACCGCGCAGGCCGCGAGCGTCATCGCGGCGGCAACGGCCAGCGCTTTGGCTACGATAGATTTCATGTCGAATCTTCCAGTGATCGGATGGGTTGATGGCAGCGTGCGCGGTTCAATGCGCATCGGGCGGCGGCGACGAATGGCCGAAGGGCTGCGAAAACAGCACGCTGACGAGGCCCACCGCGAAGCAAAGGGCAACCGCGAGGAACGTATCGGAGAACGTCAGCACGAGCGCTTCGCGCATCAGCAGCGCGTGCAGCGAACCGAGGCCCGCGGCCGCGCCGTTCAGCATGTCGCCGCCGACGGCCGCGAAATGCGCCGCCTGGTCGCGCAGCAGCGCTTCGATCGCGGGGCGGCCCACGCTCACGTGTTCGTCGAGGCGTTCGTAATGCAGGTTCACGCGATCGTTGAGCATCGTGCTGCACACGGCGATGCCGATGGCGCCGCCCAGGTTGCGCATCAGATTGAACAGGCCGCTCGCCGACTTGAGCCGCGACGGCGGCAGCGAACCGAGCGCCATCGTCACGATGGGCGGCACGCAGAACTGCTGGCCCATGCCGCGCAGCGCCTGCGGGATCAGCAACTGCTGCCAGCCCCATTGGTTCGTCAGCGGCACGTAGAGGTAACAGCCGACGCCGAACAGAATCAGCCCGATCACCATCAGGATGCGCAAATCGACCACACGCGCGAGAAACGAATACGCCGTCAGCGCGATCAGCTGAAAGCAGCCAACCGACAGCAACGCAACGCCGATCTGCAGCGAATCGAAGCCGCGCACGCGCGCGAGGAATACGGGCGTGAGATACACCGTGCAGAAGAGCCCAATGCCCGTGATGAACGACAGCAGACTGCCGATGCCGAAATTGCGGATCGCGAGCGCGCGCAGATCGACGATCGGCTCTTTCGCGGTGAACGCATGCACGAGAAACAGGAAGCCGCAGATCACGCAGACCCATGTGCAGAACAGGATGACGTCGTCGCCGAACCAGTTCTTGCGCGGGCCTTCTTCGAGCACGTATTCGAGGCAGCCGAGAAAGCCGCACATCAGCGCGATGCCGAGGTAGTCGCCCGTCTTCAGCAGCGACACGTCGGCGTGATCGACGTTGACGTAACGCGGCACCAGTACCGTCACGAGCAAGCCCGGCACGAGGTTCAGATAGAACAGCCAGTGCCACGACCATTGATCCGTGATCCAGCCGCCGATCACAGGCCCGATGGTCGGCGCGAGCGACGCGAGCGCGCCGATCGTCGTCGCGGCGACGATGCGCTGCTTGCCGGGGAACAGCATGAATGCCGTCGTGAAGACGGTCGGAATCATTGCCGCGCCGAGCGCGCCCTGCAAGCCGCGAAACAGGATCATCGAGTTGATGTCCCACGCGAGCCCGCACAGCATGCTCGTCACGGTGAAGCCGAACGCGGAGAACGCGAACACCCAGCGCGTCGAGAAAACGCGCGTGAGCCAGCCCGTCATCGGGATCACCATGATTTCGGCGATCAGGTACGAGGTCTGCACCCAGGAGAGTTCGTCCTGACTCGCCGACAATCCGCCGCCGATGTCCCTCAGCGACGACGCCACGATCTGGATGTCCAGCGTCGCCATGAAGAAGCCGAGGCACAGCAGCGAGAACGCGAAAACCTTGGTCGCGGCCGGCAGGTCGGCGGGGTTCAGGAGAGGAGATGATGTGTTGCTCATGATGGGCAGCGTATCCGTGCGTTACTGCGCCGCGCGAGCCGGTTCGCTGTCGGCGCGCAGATGCACCTTCACCGTCGCCGACAGGCCCGGGCGCAGCACGCCCTGCATTTCCTTCGGGACCGTCAGGCGCACGCGCACGGGCACGCGCTGCACGATCTTCGTGAAGTTGCCCGTGGCGTTTTCGGCGGGCAGCACGCTGAAGGTCGCGCCCGTCGCCGGCGCGAGGCTCTCGACCACGCCTTCGATCCGATGGTTCGACGCATCGAGATCGACGTCGACGGTGTCGCCCACTTTCATCTTCTTCAGCTGATCTTCCTTGAAGTTCGCGTCGATCCACAGTCCGCTCGCGGGCACCACCGTCAGCAGCGACACGCCGACATTCGCCAGCAGGCCGACGCGCGCCGTGCGGTTGCCGACATAGCCGTCGATCGGCGAACGGATCGTCGTGTACTCGACGTTCAGCTCGGCCACGCGCTGCGCCGCTTTGGCCGTCGCAACGCGAGCGTGCGCGTCGTTGATCTGCGCATCGAGCACGCTCAACTGACGCTGCGCCGCTGTCAACGCGGCGCCGCTGCGATCCACGGCGGCACGCGCCTTCAGCAGATCGGCGTCGGCGCGCTCGACAACCTGATTCGACACGGCATCGTCCTTCACCAGCTGACGATAGCGCGCGGAATCCGACGCGCTGCGCGTGAGTTCCGCGTTCGATGCCTTCACTTCCGCCGACTGCTCGTTGATCGTCGCCAGTTGCAGCGACTTCTTCGCTTCGAGCTCCGTCACGGCAGCTTCGGCGCTCGCGACTTCCGCGTTCGCCTGCGCGAGACGCGCGTCGTAGTCGCGCGCGTCCAGGCGGATCAGCACCTGCCCCGCTTTCACGAACTGGTTGTCCTGCACCAGCACGTCGTTGACGAAACCGTTCACCTTCGGCGCGAGCACGGTGACGTCGCCGCCCACATAGGCATCGTCCGTCGTTTCGACAAAGCGGCCGACGAAGAACCAGTACGACCCGGCTGCCGCAATCGCGACGATCACGGCGAGCACCGCGAGCAGCATCCACGGAATGCTGCGCGTCTGTTTCGCGGCGCCCGCGACGGCGGGCGGTGCAATGGAAGGTGTTGTAGACATGGCTATATGTGCGTATGCACCGAAAACGTTGGAAAAAGGGCGCTGAACGCGCGTGTTGGTCTAGGTGGAATGCCTCACGCCACCGCGTGTCACGTCGAACAGCTCCGCGCGCAGGCTCGCCGCGCGCTGCGGGCCGAAGTGCTGTTCGAATTCGCTTTGTGCCGCATGCCAGTGATCGCGCGCCTCTCTGAGCCGTTCCTCGCCGGCAGTCGTCAGCATGACCGTCAATACGCGGCGATTGCTGCGCGACGCCTCGGTGTAGACGAGACCGTCGCGTTGCAGCGGCTGGATCGCGCGTACGAGCGTGGTGCGCTCCATCACCATGGAGTCGGCGAGTTCCTTCATCGTCATCCACTTGCGATTGTGCAGCCGGCACATGATCGAGAACTGCGTGGTCTTCAAACCGACTTGCCCGAGATGTCGGTCGTACAGCTGCGTCACATAGCGCGCCGCTTGCCGGACCGCGAAGCAATCGTCGTCCGGCGAAACCTGAGTGTCTTGTGTATCCGTTTCTACGTGCATATACACACCAATGAATCGATCCAGTCAGATGCGCTGTTCGCGCGCGAAATCACTTCGGGAATTACGACGACGTCAGATTGAACAGTTCCGCACGCAAAGCCTTGGCGCGGCTGCGTCCGAACTTGCTTTCGAATTCGTCCTGGGCGGCGCGCCACGCAAGGGCAGCCTGCTCGAACGTTTGCCTGCCTTCCTTCGACAGACTGAACAGATAGGTGCGCCCGTCATGCTCGGACGGTTCGCTGAGAACAAGGCCGTCGCGCTGCAACGGCTTCAATGCGCGCACGAGCGTGGTGCGCTCCATCACCATCGTGTCCGCGAGCTCCACCATGGTCAGACCAGGCTTGCGCGCGAGCTTCGCGACGATCGTGAACTGCGCCGCCGTCAGGCCGACCTCGCCGAGATGGCGCTCGTAGATCTGCGTGACGTAACGCGCCGCTTGCCGCAGCGCGAAACAGTTGCAATCGTCGTGAGAAATGGGCTTGCTCATAAAAGCCAGTTTATATGTGCGTATGCACGCTGTCAAACCGCGTTTGGATGCCGCAATTGAAATTGTCTGTTGCTCAAAGCGCCAGCACGCTGACGCCGACTTCCACGCGATGCGCGCCGCCGCCAAGAATCATGCCTCGCAGCAGCGACACGTCGCTGTAATCGCGCCCGATGGCGAGCGTCACGTGATCGACGTCGGCGAGCACGTCGTTGGTCGGGTCCAGATCGATCCAGCCGCTTTCCGGGCAATGCACGGAGACCCACGCGTGCGATGCGTCCGCGCCGATCAGACGCGGCTGGCCCGGCGGCGGATCATTGCGCAAATAGCCGCTCACGTAGCGCGCGGGCAGCCCCAGCGCGCGCAGGCAGCCGATCATCACCTGCGCGTAGTCCTGGCACACGCCGCTTTTCATATCGAACGCGCGTTCGGCGGGCGTATCGAACATCGTCGCCGACGGCTTGTACTCGAAGTCCGCGTGAATGCGGTGCATCAGGTCGATCGCGCCCGCGACGATGGGCGTGCCTGCGCGGAAGCTGCGCAGCGCATAGTCGCGCAACGTCGGCTTGAGCGCGATATTCGGCGACGCGAAGCAGAACTCCACCTGCGGATGGCAAACGCCGCCCGCGCGAAAACGCAGCGACTGCGCGACGTCTTCCCATGCGGGCGTCGCCTCGGGATCGAGCGCGCTCCAGCGCGGCGTCAGCTCGACGGTCGTCTCGCTCACCATCTGCAAACGTTCGTGCGGCGCATCGAGCGCGAAATAGAGCACGTCGTTGCCGAACGCATCGATGCGGCTGTGCAGATACGAAGGCGTGGGCTCGATACGCTCCGTATGCTCGACGACGCGCTGCCACGCGCATGCGAGCGGCCGGATGGTAGCGAGATGCTGCGCGGTCTCGACGGGCGTCGAGTAGTGATAGGTCGTGCGATGCGATACGGACAGCAGCGTCGCTTCACTCATGGCGACACCTGCGCTGCGAGCGTGTTCGCGTGGCTGAAATAGCGCGCGCTGATTTCGTTGGCGGCCGCCGTGACGCTCATCGCCAGACGGTCACACAGCGCGATCAGCGCCACGTACGTGCCGCTGCCGTCCGTCACGCACAGCGCTTCGAGCGAAGGCAGCGTGTCGGGATGCGGCAGCAGATCGCTGAACGGCCGATGGCGCTTGCCGTCCGCCGCGCCGGAAATGTCGTCGAGCTTCGCGCGAAGGCGCGCGTACACGCCGTACAGCCCGCGCGGGTTGGTC
Source organism: Paraburkholderia bengalensis (assembly GCF_037126505.1). Lineage (NCBI taxonomy): Bacteria > Pseudomonadati > Pseudomonadota > Betaproteobacteria > Burkholderiales > Burkholderiaceae > Paraburkholderia > Paraburkholderia bengalensis. Next base: position 18,973 of record NZ_JACFYJ010000077.1, on the reverse strand, counting down.
GGCTCGATCACCAGCAGGTCCAGCAACGCGGGCACTTCGAGCCGCCCCGGATACAGCGACCGATACGTCAGCGTGCTGTCGAACAGTTGCAGCAGCAGATCGAAGCCGGCGGGCGTCGCGAGCTGCCGCTGCGACGCGACCACGCGCAATATCGACGTCATCGCCCACACGCGTTCGATGTGGCGCCCGGCGAACATCAGGCGCCATGCTTCGTCGCGCGTCATGCGGTCGCCCTGCGCGCCGCTGATCGCCGACAGTTGCGTCGCGAGATGTTCGAGCGCATCCATCAGCGTGACGCGGTTGTAGCGCGCCCTGCCGCGCGACGACGCATTCGACGACACGGCAGCCGCGGGCGTCAGCTCGTGCAGCGCGTCGCGGAAGTCATTGCGGGCGGCGAGAATGATGCGCCAATGATCGCTCGACAGACGGCCGCGAATCTCGCCGCTCGCGCGCGCCTGGCTCGCGAGGTTTTGCCCGATACTGTACGCGCCCGTGTTTTCCTGCAGATTCGCGACCAGCGTGCGCTCGAAAGCCTGCAGCGATTGCCCGCCCACGAGATCGCCCGATTGCACGAGACCGAAATGCAGCGCGAGTTCCGCGAGCGTCGCGAACATCGTGTCGGCACCGTTGTTTTCGAGCGACCCGAGTATGAGGCGCAGCAGCCGCACGTTGTTTTCCGCGCGCTCGCCGTAGCGGCCGCTCCAGAACAGGTTCTCGGCGGCGCGGCTCGACACCGTGCGATGCTTGCGCGCGAGATCGGCGGGCTTGAGCGGCGACGGCAGCAGCGTGAAGGTGGAGTTCGGATGGCTCGACAACACCCATGCATCGACGCTGCTGCCGCCGAACTGCATCGACACCGACGACTGCCGCTCTGCCGCCAGCCGCGTAAAGCCGCCCGGCAGCACGTGCCAGTCGCCGTTTGCATCGGCGACGGCGATGGCGCGCAGCACGCATGGCCGGTTGCCGAGCGTGCCGTCTTCGTAGCGCGGCGTGCACGAGTACGGCAGCGGCTGCTGGATCGTGAACGCATCCGGCGAGCGCTCGATGCGGCTTTTCCAGGCATCGAGTTTCTGCGGGCCGTGCGCGATGCCAGGCGGGCTGTCCGGCGTGCGCGCTGGCCACGTCGGCTGCAAAAACGCTTCTTCCATGTTCGCAAACGCGTGTTCGCGCGCGGCTTCTTCGCCGCACCACCACGTCGATACGCCGTTGAGCAGCAGCGGCTCGTTCAGCAGCGTCCGCGCGATGCCGGGCATGAAACCGTGCATCGCGGGCGATTCGAGAAAGCCCGAGCCCGGCACGTTCGACACGATCACATTGCCCGCGCGCATCACCTGCAACAGGCCCGGCACGCCGATCGTCGAATCGGCGCGCAGCTCGACGGGATCGCAGAACGCATCGTCGAGCCGGCGCAACACGACGTGCACGCGTTCGAGCCCCGTGAGCGTCTTCAGGTACAGCATGTCGTTGCGCACCGTCAGATCTTTGCCTTCGACGAGCGTCACGCCGAGATAGCGCGCGAGAAACGCGTGTTCGAAATACGTTTCCGCAAACGGCCCCGGCGTGAGCAGCGCGATATGCGGCGCGCTGTCCGTCTTGCCGTCGCGCATGGTGGCGCGCGCGCTGGCGGCAAGCGTCGCGATCAGCGTGGAGAACGTGGGCGCGAGACGGCTCACGCGCAATTCACGGAACGCATCGGCGAATACGCTCGAGACAATCATGCGGTTTTCGAGCGCATACCCCAAACCCGACGGCACCTCCGTGCGATGCGAGACGACCGTCCACTCGCCGTTCGGCGCGCGCGCCAGATCGACGCCAACCACCTGCAGGAACTGCCCGCCCTGCGGCACGAAACCCTTCACCGAGCGCAGATAGCCGGGATGCCCATAGACCAGCGCAGGCGGCAGCACGCTTTGCTGCAACAGCGTCTGTGGCCCGTACACATCGGCGACGATCGCGTTGAGCAATTGGGCGCGCTGCTGCACGCCGCGCTCGATCAGCGCCCATTCGTCCTCGGCGATGATGAGCGGCAGCAGATCGAGCGCCCACGGACGCGGCTCGCCCTTGTCCGCGTAGACGTTGTACGTGATGTCGTTGTCGCGCACCTGCTGCGCGACGGACGCGCGTCCCGGTTCCAGACCCGCAATGCCCTCTTCGCCGAGCAGCTCGAAAAAGCGCCGCCACGGTTCGCGCAGCGTGCCCGAGGCGTCGCGCAGTTCGTCCCAGTGGCCTTCGCGCACGTCCAGAAGCGGCAACGCGCGCAACAGCGACAGTGCGTCGGGATGGCCTGCTGCCGCTTCGAACGGAAAGGTCGATTGAAAGGCCAAGATGTGGTCGCGAGTCGGTTTGTCGTGAGTGTGGGCTGCGGCTTATCCGTGCCGTAAATCCAGCGTGAACGGAAACTCCAGGCTGCGCTGCGGCGGCTGCGTCACCAGCGGGCCCGGCGTGTGGCCCGTGGTAAAGAAGCGCGCGCGACGCCGGCTTTCCGCTTCGTACGCATTCACCGGGAAAGTCTGGTAATTGCGTCCGCCCGGATGAGCGACATGATACTGGCATCCGCCGATCGAGCGCCCCGTCCACGTATCGACGACATCGAACGTCAACGGCGCATGCACACCGATCGTAGGATGCAGCGACGACGACTGTTGCCATGCGCGAAAGCGCACGCCCGCGACGAATTCGCCGATGCGGCCCGTCGGCTGAAGCGGCAGCGGCACGCCGTTCACCGTCACGCGATGCCGGTTGTCGTTGAGCCCCAGCACCTTCACTTCGAGCCTTTCCACCGACGAATCCACATACCGCACCGTCCCGCCCGCCGCGCCTTCTTCGCCCATCACGTGCCACGGTTCCAGCGCACCGCTGATTGCAAGCGCGATGCCGTTCGCGTGCATTTCGCCGATGGCCGGGAAACGGAACGCGAAATGCGGCGCGAACCATTCGTTCTCGAACGCGAAGCCGGCTTCGCGCAGATCGGCGAGCACGTCGTCGAAATCCATCTGCACGAACGTGCCGAGCAGGAAACGGTCGTGCAGTTCCGTGCCCCAGCGCGTGAGGCGCGTCGTGTACGGCTCGTTCCAGAACTTCGCGACCAGCGCGCGCAGCAGCAGTTGCTGCACAAGACTCATGCGCGCGTGCGGCGGCATTTCGAAGCCGCGCAATTCGAGCAGGCCCAGGCGCCCCGTCGGGCCATCAGGCGAATAAAGCTTGTCGATGCAGAACTCGGCGCGGTGCGTGTTGCCCGTCACGTCGATCAGGATGTTGCGCAGCGCGCGATCGATCATCCACGGCGGCAGTTGCCCACCGTCTTGTCCGCCGAGCAGGTCGACTTGCCGTTGCAGTTCCCTGAACGCGACCTCGAGTTCGTAGACCTGGTCGTTGCGCGCCTCGTCGACGCGCGGCGCCTGGCTCGTCGGTCCGATAAAGAGCCCTGAAAACAGGTACGACAGCGACGGATGGTTGTGCCAGTACGCGACGAGGCTCGCAAGCAGATCGGGCCGGCGCAGGAACGGGCTGTCGGCGGGCGTGGCGCCGCCGAGCACGAAGTGATTGCCGCCGCCCGTGCCCGCGTGGCGTCCGTCGAGCATGAATTTCTCGGTGCTCAGATAAGACTCGTGGGCGGCGCCGTAGAGAAACTCCGTGTGATCGACGAGTTCGTTCCAGTTCTTCGACGGGTGGATGTTCACTTCGATCACGCCGGGATCGGGCGTGACCTGCAACACGGACAGGCGTGGATCGCGCGGCGGCGGATAGCCTTCGATCACGACCTTCATCTTCAGTTCGGCGGCCGTGGCTTCGACGGCGGCGAGCAGGTCGAGATAGTCGTCGAGTTCCGTCAGCGGCGGCATGAACACATGCAGCAGCGCGCGGCCGTCGCCGAGCGCGGCGTCTTCCACTTTCGGGCCCGCCGCGCGCGCCGGATTGCGCGCTTCGACGCACACGGCCGTACGGATCACCGACGACGCCGATTCGCCGCGCTCCGGCAAGCGGTCCTGCGGCTGGCTCTGGCCGTTTGCGGCAAAACCAGCACCATATGCGTCTGCGCCGTCTGCGCGGCCATCGCGCGCCGCGTACGAGACGCCTTCGTATTGCATCCGCAATTGCGCCGACGTGCGCAGCGGCACGGGCGGCGCGAACGGATCATGCGCGTGCTGATACGGATAGTCGCCCTTCGACACCCACGGCAGCGAATCGAGCGGCAGGCGCAAGCCCATCGGCGAATCGCCGGGAATCAGGTACATGCGCTCGTCGCGGAAGAACCACGCGCCGCTCGTCCAGCCCGGCCCGTGCGTCGAACGCGCGAGCGGCAGCACGTAGCCCGACACGCTGGACAGCCCCGCATCGAACACGCGGCGCAGCCGCACGCGCTCCAGTTCGTCGTCGAGGCGCGAATCGAATGGATCGACGTTGACGGGCAAGCGCCGCTCGCGCCACAGGTAGTACCACGTGTCCTCGTAACCGGGCAGCACGTACTCACTGCCGACGGCGAGCTTGCCGGCGAGCAGCGTGAGGAAGCGGCGCGCGTCGTCCGAGGTGTAGCGGCCGGGGCTGCGCTCGTCGGCGAATAGCGACGGGTCGCGCCAGCACGGCTCGCCGTCCGCGCGCCAGTACAGCGACAGCGCCCAGCGCGGCAATTGCTCGCCGGGATACCACTTGCCCTGGCCGACATGCAGGAAGCCGTTCGCGCCGTAGTACGCGCGCAGCTTGTCCATCAGCGCGACGGCGTAGCCGCGCTTGGTCGGGCCGAGCGCGTCGGTGTTCCATTCGGCGGCGTCGCGGTCGCGCACGGCCACGAACGTCGGCTCGCCGCCCATCGTCAGGCGCACGTCCATCGCGTCGAGCCGGCTGTCGACCTGCGCGCCCATCGTCAGGATGCGGTCCCACGCGGGTTCCGTGTACGGCTTGGTCACGCGCGGCGTCTCGAGCACGCGCGTAATCGACATCGCGTGTTCAAACTCGACTTCGGACTGATCGACGGCGCCGGAAATCGGCGCCGCGCTGCCCGGCTCCGGCGTGCATGCGACGGGAATGTGCCCCTCGCCCGCGAGCAGCCCGGACGTCGGATCGAAGCCGATCCAGCCCGCGCCCGGCAGATACACCTCGCACCACGCGTGCAGGTCGGTGAAATCGTATTCAGTGCCGCTCGGGCCATCGAGCGACTTCGTATCGGGCGCGAGCTGCAGCAGATAACCGGACACGAAACGCGCCGCGAGCCCCAGTTGACGCAGCGTCTCGACCAGCAGCCAGCCCGAGTCGCGACACGAGCCCGACGCGTTGACGAGCGTCTCCTCCGGCGTCTGCACGCCCGGCTCCATGCGGATCAGGTAGCGGATTTCGCGCTGCACCCGCTGGTTCAGATCGACGAGAAAGTCCGTCGTGCCGCGCGGCGAGCGGTCGATGCTCGCAACGAACTCCGCGAAACGCGGCGTCATCTCGTGCCTGACGAGATACGGCGCGAGTTCGGCGGCGAGTTCCGGTGCGTAGTCGAAGGGGAATTGCTCGGCGGCGGGTTCGAGAAAGAAATCGAACGGGTTGTAGACGGCCATCTCCGCGACGAGGTCGACCGTGATCTTGAACGTCTCGGTGCGCTCGGGAAACACAAGCCGCGCCTGATAGTTCGCGAACGCGTCCTGCTGCCAGTTGATGAAGTGCTCCTCGGGCTCGACGCGCATCGAATAAGACAGCACGGGCGTGCGGCAATGCGGCGCCGGGCGCAGCCGCACGACCTGCGGCGACAGTCCGACGAGGCGGTCATAACGGTAATGCGTGACATGGTTCAGCGCGACACGTATGGACACTCCGGACTCCTGGGCAGGAAAGGGCAATAGGGGCAGCCGCAAAAAGCAAGCTTTATGCCGTTGGCGGGTTGCCGTGTCGGTGACGGCGCGCTTCGCGGCGCAGGCCGTGCTGCGCGTGCATCCGTCGCTCGCCGCCTCTCGCGGCACGTCGCGTTGCATGTCGCGGCCATGTACCCCTTCGACGGCTGCCGCGCGCGCGACGCCGCGTTGCGTTGCGCCTCGTTCGCCTGCTCGCGCACCAAAGCGGCGCATGCGGCAAGCCGATTCGCCAGCAATGTGCGCATGGCCAGCGACGTTATAGCGGAGCGGCATGAAGATTGCGGGAACCCTCCCGCTGCGCGCCTGCTTCGAAACGGCGCGGCACCTCATCCAATCGCACGACGACACCACGGTTCGACTCAATGAAAGCCTTCCACTGCAACCGATGCGACCAGCGCGTGTTCTTCGAGAACGTGCGGTGCGAGCGCTGCGAGACGCTGCTCGGCTACGTGCCCGAACTGGGCGAAATCAGCGCGTTCGAAGAAGCAGGCGACGGCCAGTGGCGCAGCCTGCATCCCGACGCGAAGGACAAGCTTTACCGTCAATGCCACAACTACGCGGTCGAAAACGTCTGCAACTGGATGCTGCCCGCCGACGACCACGAGACGCTATGCCGCTCATGCCGCCTCACGCACACGATCCCGAACCTCGCCGAGCCGAACAACCGGCTCTACTGGTATCGGCTGGAGACGGCCAAGCGGCGCCTGCTCTACACGCTCGACGCGCTCGGGCTGCCCATCGAGTCCCGCCAGGCCGATCCCGAGAACGGGCTCGAATTCGACTTCCTCGAAAACACGGTCGCGAACGGGCCCGTCATGACCGGGCACGATAACGGCCGCATCACGCTGAACATCGCCGAAGCCGACGATGCGCATCGCGAGAAAATCCGCACCGACATGCGCGAACCGTACCGGACGCTGCTCGGGCACTTTCGCCACGAATCAGGGCATTACTACTTCGAGAAGCTGATTGCGGGCACGCCCTGGCTGGAACCGTTTCGCAAGCAGTTCGGCGACGAACAGCTCGACTATGCCGAAGCGCTCGACGCCTACTACCGCGACGGCGCGCCCGCCGACTGGGAAAACAGTTTCATCAGTGCATACGCAACGATGCACCCGTGGGAAGACTGGGCGGAAACGTGGGCGCATTACCTGATGATCGTCGACGTGCTCGATACGTCGACGGCTTACGGGCTCGCGCTGCTGCCGCCCGCGCCGAACGAGCCGCGCCTGACCGACCAGACGCCCGTCGAGGAAGCCAGCTTCGATAATCTGATGAAACGCTGGTTTCCCCTGACGGATGCGCTGAACAGCCTGAACCGCAGCCTCGGCATGCCAGACGGCTATCCGTTCACGCTGGCGCCGCCCGTCGTGGACAAGCTGCGTTTCGTGCATCGCGTGATCGCGCGGGGCTGGGCACGCAGCTAGCCGCGAGCGCGTTACTTCTTTTGCAGCAGCGCTTTCAGCTCTTCGACGTTCTCTTCGACGCGCTTCGCAATCACGGCATACGAATCCGCCTGCGTGCGATAAGCCGCTTGCGTCAACTGCTGCATGTCGGCGAGCGCCTTGTGCAGCGTCTGCTGAACCAGCTCCGCCGTCTGCGCCGACGGCACGCCGCCCGCCGCCGCCTGCTTTTGCGCGAGATCCTGCAGCTCCGTGAGCGTGGTGCGCAGCATTTCCGCCTGCTTCTGCGCGAGCGCCTGCATGCCTTGCACAGCTGTCTGGTTAGCGGTGATCAAGGCCTCGACATCCTTGCGGCGCGCTTCCATCACGGCGGGCACGTCGAATCCCGGCAGCTTGAACTGTTCGAACATCTTGTTGAATTCGGCGAACGGATTAGCGGCGTCAAAGGGTTCCATGCTGATCTCCTCAAGGCGCGTCGGTGAATGGGGAATGTGCCGTAAAGGAGTTGAAGCGGGCACACGGCTCGATCATGCCCGTTAATGCGGCAACGCGCCAGCGCGCGCTACGACGCTGCGCCGTTTCCGATCAGCCCGGCGCGGGCGCGCCGCGTGCTGCCCGTCATGGCGCCCCGCTTTGCGTTTGCGCCGCAACTCATATCATGCCGTGATGCAGTTGAATCACATGCCAATACGGGTTTTCCCTCGATCGTCGAGGCTGCGCCACGCTTTCTGGCTCGCGCGACGTGGCGGATTTATATCACGTTGGCATATATCCATGATCACAAGTTGTTTCCGTTCTGAGCCCTTTTCTTTTAAGGTACGCATGCCTGCTTCCCTCTATAGAACCGAATTTTGACTCGCTCTCTCTTTTTCCACTGGTTGGCGCGCTTTTTTCCGCCTGCGATGAACGTCAAATGGCCGGAGCGCATGCGCTCGGCCCTTGGCGCGTTGATCGGCATCGCCTTCACGGGCGGCAGCATGCATCTGCTGCTCGGTGCGAACGCGAACATTCCGCTGCTGGTCGCGCCGATGGGCGCGTCGGCCGTGCTGCTGTTCGGCGTGCCCGCCAGTCCGCTCGCGCAACCGTGGTCGATCATCGGCGGCAATCTCGTGTCGGCGACGGTCGGCGTGACTTGCGCGATGTTCATCGTCGACCCCGTCGCGGCGTCTGGCCTCGCGGTGGGCGCGGCGATCGCGGCCATGTTCGCGCTGCGCTGTGTGCACCCGCCGTCGGGCGCCGTCGCGCTGACAGCCGTGCTCGGCGGCCCCGCGATTCATGCGCTCGGCTACCGCTTCGTGCTGGAGCCCATCCTGATCCAGTCGGCTGCGCTGCTGAGCGCGGCGCTCGTCTATCACGCGGTGACGGGCCACCGCTATCCGCACGCGACGCGCGCGGCGCCCGCCGCGCCGCAAACGCCCGCGTCAAGCAACAGCATCACGCGCGGCGACCTCGAAGCTGTGCTGAACCGCCGCGGCGAACTGCTCGACATCGACCCTGACGATCTCGAAACCCTGTTCCGCGAAACGCAATTGCAGGCGTATGCGCGCACGTTCAGCGAACTGGCCTGCCGCGACGTGATGTCCGCGCCCGTCGTCAGCATCGCGCCGGACACCACGCTGCGGGCCGCCGCCGATCTGCTGCAGCGTCACGCGATCAAGGCGCTGCCCGTGATCGACAAGCGTCAGCATGTGGTGGGCATTGTCACGCGCGCCGATCTCGCGAACAAGCCGAAGAGCGCCGATCTGCGGCTGATGGAAGCGCTGTCGGCGCGGCTTTTCGGGCGTAGCGGACAGCGCGCGCGGCTCGTGAGCACCGTCATGACGCCGCATGTGCGCACGGTCGAAACCCGCACGCCGATCGTCGAACTGGTGCCGCTTTTCGCCGATGACGGCCATCATCACATTCCCGTAACCGATGCGCACGACCGGCTGGTCGGCATCATCACGCAGTCCGATCTGATTGCCGGACTGTACCGGCAGACACAGATGCAGGCGCACGCGCAGCAGCGTCCCGCCGCCTGAGCGCGCGTCGGCGCGAGCCGCCGCGCTTTCGCTTTCGTTTCCGATTTCGCTTCCGATCCAGCACCGATTCCTCCGCGCGACACAGTGAAAGTGCCGCCGCATATATCACTTTGTGATACATTTTTGATTTTCGTCTCGCGCACCCATCGACATGAAAGTTCTCACACGCACATTGAACAAGGCGGACTACGAGCAGCTATCGGAATTCCGCTATCAGATGCGGCGCTTCGAGCGCTTTTCCGAACAGGCCGCGCAAGGCGAAGGCATCACGCCGCTGCAGTATCTGCTGCTGCTGCATATCAAGGGCTATCCGGATCGCGAGTGGGCCACCATCGGCGAACTCGCGGAGCGTCTGCAGGCGCAGCATCACGGCGTCGTCGCGCTGGTGTCGCGCTGCGAGGCGCTCGAACTCGTCAAGCGCAAGATCAGCGACACCGACCGCCGCCAGGTCGAAGTACATCTGCTCAAAGCGGGAGAAAAAGTACTCGCGCGGCTTGCCGAATTGCATCGCGCGGAACTGCGCTCGCTCAAGGGCGCGTTCTCCATTCCCCAGATCGACCTGGAATCCTGATCGAATCCTGCGTGCTGCCATGAGCGACAACTCTCACAAGCGGGACTTTTCGAGCAATTCGCGTTTGCCGGGCATCGCTGCGCTCGCGGCGGGCATCGGCCTGCTCAGCACGCTCGCGGCCTACGTGCTGCTGAGCCTGATTCATCTGTTCACGAACATTTTCTTCTTCGGCAGTTTCTCGTTTGCCGACCGCTCGCCCGCTGCGAATACGCTCGGCCTGTGGGTGATCGCCATACCCGTTATCGGCGGGCTGATCGTCGGCCTGATGGCGCGCTTCGGCTCGGAAAAGATCCGCGGGCACGGCATTCCCGAAGCGATCGAAGCGATCCTGTTCGGCAAGAGCCGCATGTCGCCGAAAGTTGCCATATTGAAGCCGCTTTCGTCGGGCATCGTGATCGGCAGCGGCGGTCCGTTCGGCGCGGAAGGTCCCATCATCATGACGGGCGGCGCGCTCGGCTCGCTGATCGCGCAGTGCGTGCACGTGACCTCCGCGGAGCGCAAGACGCTGCTCGTCGCGGGCGCCGCGGCGGGCATGACGGCCGTGTTCGGCACGCCCGTCGCGGCCGTGCTGCTCGCTGTCGAACTGCTGCTGTTCGAATGGCGGCCGCGCAGTTTCCTGCCCGTTGCATTGGCGTGTGCCGTCGCGGGTTTTGCGCGCGCGATCTTCTTCGGCACCGGTCCGCTGTTTCCGCTCGAAACTGCGCCCGCCACGGCCATCTCGCTGGTGTCGTGCGTGATCGCGGGGCTGTTGTCGGGCGCGCTCGCGTCGGGCTTGTCGGCGGCGCTCTACAAGACGGAAGACCTCTTTCACAAGCTGCCGCTGAACTGGATGTGGTGGCCCGCCATCGGCGGCTTCGCTGTCGGCATCGGCGGCTTCATCGAGCCGCGCGCGCTGGGCGTCGGCTATGACGTCATCGGCGATCTGCTGCACCAGCGCATCGCGCTGCAGGTGGCGCTGGCCATCCTCGTCGTCAAGGCGCTGATCTGGGTAGTCGCGCTCGGCTCCGGCACGTCGGGCGGCGTGCTGGCGCCGCTGCTCATGCTAGGCGCGGGGCTCGGCACCGTGCTCGGGCACGTGCTGCCCGGCAACGAGCCCGCGCTGTGGCCGCTCGTCTGCATGGCCGCGACGCTCGGCGCAACCTTGGGCGCGCCGCTCACGGCCATCGTGTTCGCGTTCGGCCTCACGCACGACAGCAACGCGCTATTGCCGCTGCTCGCCGCGACGCTGGTCGCGCACGGCTTCGCGACCGTCGTGATGAAGCGCTCGATCATGACGGAGAAGATCGCGCGGCGCGGATATCACATCTATCGCGAGTACGGCGTCGATCCCCTCGAACGTCATTACGTCGATGAAGTGATGTCGCAGAAGGTGGATTCAATCGATGGCTGGCTCAGCGTGCGCGACGCGCTCGCCGCGTATTTCGGCGCGACGCAGAGGCGGCGTGCGTATCCCGTCGTGCGCGAGAACGGCGCGGTGCTCGGCATCGTCGATCGCGCGATGCTCGAGGCCGTGCGCGACAGTACCTCGCCTCACGCGCTCGATACGCCCCTCGCCGACGTGCTGCGCGAGTGTCCTCTCGTCGTCGCGCTGCCGGACGAAACCTGCCGCGTCGTCGCGACGCGTCTGGCCGTGCATGAACTCGAACGGCTGCCCGTCGTCGCCGATTACGACTCGATGCAACTGATCGGCGTGGTGTCGCGCAGCGATCTCGTGAAGCCTTCCGTTGCGCATTTCGAAGAAGAGCACAAGCGCGAGCGCTTTCGGCGCATCGGCTTCGCCGCGGGCAAGGAACACTTTCCGCCCGTGCGAAAAACACCGACACGCACGCACGGCTGAGCGCCGCAACGACCGTGCCGCAATTGCCAGATCGGCCCGCGCCGTATGAAGTCTATGATGGAAGAGGCGACGTTGCATCGACGGGAGGCCCGTCATGAAGTTCATGAACCTCACGACTGCCCTGCTCACGGGCGCTGCATTGACGGGCGCGCTCGTCAGCATGGGCGCATACGCGCAACACATCCGCATTCAATCGGGTACGTATGGCGGGAATTGCGGCGCCGCCGCAGGCAACGCGACGCGCGATCTCGCATCGCACTGCGACGAGCACGCCACCTGCCGCTACATCGTCCACGCGAAATACGCTGCTGCGCAGCGGGCATCGTGCGCGCGCGACTTCGTGGCGCAATGGTCTTGCGATCGCGGCGAATCGCATCTTGCGACGCTGAGCGGCGAAGCGGGCAACGGCAGCACGCTCGTCCTCACCTGCGTGCCCTCGACGGGCGCGGGCAAATAACCGGTGCACGCTCAGAGATCGAGCATGAGGTTCGCGTTGTTTGCGTCGACGACGGAATGCGCCACGCAGATCAACTCACGGCCGTCCGAACTATGCGGGGCCGCACAGGTAGAAACAACGGCGAAAAACGCCATAAGGCCGTCAAACCGTTTTCAACACGCGCGGCTTCAGTTCCGGGATGGGATCGCTGGTTAACTCGCTTTTGCCCGCCACGATCGACAGATAACGCAGACAGCATACGCGCAGAAACGACGCGAAGTTGCTCGGCACTTCGCCGCGCAGCGTGATGAGTTCGTCGTAGAGCTTGACGGCGAATTGCGTGGTCGTCATGTTTTCGCGCGCGGCGATTTCGTGCAGCACGTCCCAGAAGAGATTTTCCAGCCGCACAGTCGTGATCACGCCATGAATGCGCAGCGAACGCGTGCGCGATTCGTACAGGATCGGGTCGGCGTTGACGTACACGTTGCACATGGTTCGTCTCCTTAGTCGTTCAGCATTCGGGTCGAGCGCGGCCACGTCTGCGACACGCGAGCCGCGCTCGTCCCGTTGCGTCGATCAGATCGTGCGCCGGTTCATCTGCGTCGCGATGTGGTCGGCCTGACGGATCGCCAGCGTCACGATGGTCAGCGTCGGATTTTCGGCGGCGCCCGTGGTGAACTGGCTGCCGTCCGAGATGAACAGGTTCGGCACGTCGTGCGTCTGGCCGAACTTGTTGCACACGCCGTCCTGCGCCTTGGCGCTCATGCGCGCGGTGCCGAGATTGTGCGTCGACGGATACGGCGGCACCTGATACACCGTCTTCGCGCCCGCTGCCTGATAGACGGCCGTGCCCTGTTTGAAGCCGTGATTGCGCATGGCTTCGTCGTTAGGGTGATCGTCGAAGTGCACGTTGGGCACGGGCAGGCCGTACTGGTCCTTCACGTCGTTGTTCAGCGTGATGCGGTTCGTCTCGCGCGGCATGTCCTCGCCGACGATCCACATGCCCGCCGTGTACGGATACGCGTCCATCGCCTGCGTGAAACCGGGGCCCCACGCGCCGGGATCGAGAAAGGCCGCATAGAAAGGCAGCCCGAGCGACACCGTCTCCATGTGATAGCCGCCCGCGAATCCGCGCGACGTATCGAAGCGCGCTTCGTCTTCGATGATGCCCGCCATCGTCGTGCCTTTATACATGTCGACCTTGTCGTTGAACACCGCGTAGACGGAGCCCGTGGTGTGACGCATGTAATTGCGCCCGACCTGTCCCGACGAATTCGCGAGGCCATCGGGAAAGCGGCTCGAATGCGAGTTCAGCAACAGGCGCGGCGTCTCGATTGCATTGCCCGCCACCGCGACGATGCGTGCCTTCTGCCGTTGCAGCTTACCGTCGGCGTCGTAATAGACGACCGCGCTTGCCTTGCCCTTCGAATCCGTTTCGATCTTCACGACTTGCGCCTGCGTGCGCAATTCCATGTGGCCCGTGGCCTGGGCGCGCGGAATCTCGGTGTACAGCGTCGACCATTTCGCGCCCGTGCGGCAGCCCTGGAAACAGAAGCCGCGCTGGAAGCAATGCGCGCGGTCGTCGCGCACGATGCTGTTGGTCGCCATGTGCCCCGTGTTGCATTCCTTGTAGCCGACTTTGGTCGCGCCGTTGTACATCACCTTGAAGTTGTTGTTGCCCGGCAAGCCGGGCAAGCCGTTGGTGCGCGTCACGCCCATTTTCTTTTCCGCGCGGTCGTACCACGGCGCCATTTCGTCGCTGGTGACGGGCCAATCGAGCAGGTTCGCATCCTTGATCGCGCCGTAACGGGTCTTTGCCTGGAACTCGTGCGGCTGAAAGCGCAGGCTGGCACCCGCCCAGTGCGTCGTCGTGCCGCCCACCGTCTTGCAGATCCACGCGGGCAGATTCGGGAAGTCGGTGGCGATGCGCCACGTGCCCGAGGTCGTGCGCTTGTCGAGCCACGACAGCATCGAGAACGAGCCCCATTCGTCGGTGATGAAATCGCCTTGCGTATGCAGCTTGCCCGCTTCGAGCACGATCACGTCGATGCCCTTCTGCGCAAGCTCGTTGGCAAGCGTGCCGCCACCCGCGCCGGAACCGATGATGACCACTGCGCGCGCATCGTTGTGCGCGAAGTGCACCTTGTTGTTGTCGTCCATGTCAGGTCTCCGTTGCTCAGCTGTCGGTGGGAATCGGGCCGCTCGCAGCGGCGGGCGGATTCGGCAGCCAGGCGAGGTCGTTGAAGCCCTTGTACAGATAGCCGCCGTCGCCTTGCGCCGCGCCATAGCCGAAATGCGCGTACGCCATGTCGTTGCTGTACAGCGCGACGATGGCCGTCGTGCGCACGGTCTTGAAGAACGGCGTTTTCTCCATCGCGGCGACGTCGCGTGCCTGATCGGCGGCGGAGCGTTGGGTCCAGTCCGCGCCGTTGTCGAGCTGCTTCACGCCGTCGGCGAGCTGCTGGCGCACGGCGGGATCTTTCGCCGCCTTGCCGTCGAGATCCTTGACGACGAGCGCATAGACGGCATCGTCGAGCGTCTTGTGCGGATACTGCTGCTTGACGAAGGCGAGCAGCACGGCGCCCTGATGCGTGTCCAGCGCCTGCATTTCGAGCGCCCAGACGCGGCTCGGCGCGAGCGTCGCGAGGATCGACGGGAAGGCCAGCGTGCCGACCAGCACGCCCGTCCCCTTGAGCCATTCACGCCGGCTGAGCGAGCGCGGCGCGTGCGATGCATGAGCGCCGTCAGACGTCGCGGCAGGTTCCATTTCGATGGGAATCACTCTGTGACTCATGCCTGTCTCCTTGAGTTGCGTTGTGGGGGCACGGCGTCATGCGGCCTGCTATTGGTAGTGCCCGTGCCGTTCGAGCACTTCGATCTTGTAGCCGTCTGGGTCTTGAATGAAGAAATAACGCGCGAGCAGCGCGCCGTCGTCGTTGTGAAACTCGCGCACGTCGTTGGGCGTCATGCCGAGCTGAAGCAGGCGCTCGCGCTCTGCTTTGACATCGTCGACGACCAACGCGACGTGTCCGTAGCCGTCGCCGTGCGAGTATGCGTCTTCGCGTCCCTTGTTCCAGGTGAGTTCGATCTCGCTGTCCGATTCGTTATTGCGCAGATAGACGAGCGAGAAGTCGGGAAAGTCGAGCCGATGCGAAGGCGCGAGTCCGAAAGCGTTTTGATAGAACTTCAGCGAGCGGTCCAGATCCTGAACGCGGATCATCGTGTGGATCAGCTTGGCCATGTCGTCACTCCTTTCGTTTGATGCTGAGTGTAGAAGTGAGATGTGCGCTGTGGTAATGCAGGGCTAAATGCGCGCGGGCTGCGCTTAGGGACTTGCCCTATGCTGCGCATGCGAACACGCGAAGCGCTCGCCGTGCGTCCATGCGCGTCGCGACAAGGCGATGCGCCGCCTCGCCGTCGAATGCGGCGCAGCATGAACGCGCCCGTCATGCCGCGCGCCGACGGCGCGATCCAGGGTAAGCGATATATCGTCGCGCGCATCGTCATGCGCGTTCGGCAGCGCGCTAGACGGCGCTCACCTCGTGCGGCGGGCTGACGCCGGCAGCGGAAAGCGCTTCGTGCAGCGTCGCGAATACGTTCGACTCGCCGACAACTTGCGTAATGCCATGCCGGTCCATGTCGGAGCGCAGATAAGGTGTCACGCGCCCGAAGATCACGTCGACCTTGCGATCGTGCACGTCGCCGATCAGGTCGCTCAGCGTGCGCGCCGCCGAATAGTCGAGCGCGGTGATCGCGCCCGCGTCGACGACGAACGCGCGCACTCCGCCCGGCGCTGCATCGACGAGCTTCAGCACTTCCTGCGAGAACAGGTGGTCGTTGGCGAAGAACAGGTCGGAGCCGAAGCGATAGACGATCAGGCCGGGCGCCGTCATGATGCCCGGCGTCGCTGGCACCGGCTGCCATTTGCCGTTGGCCGCCGACGGCTCGAGCACCATCGTATGCGGACGGTAGCTGTGGCGCACATGCCGCAGCAACGACAGCGCGACGGCGAGCAGAATGCCGTGCTCGACGCCCACCATCACGACGGCCGCCGCCGTGACGAGCGCGAGCGCGAACTCGCCGGGGCTTTCGCTGCGGATCGCTGCGAGGCTCGGCACATTGACGAGGCCGACCGCGATCGTGAAGACGATTCCGGCCAGCACGCAGTGCGGCAGGTATTGCAGATACGTACCAAAGAACAGCAGCACCACCACCACGACAGCGGCGAACGCCAGCTGTGCGATCTGGCTGCGCGTGCCGGCGCGCTCGGCCATCGCCGTCTGCGTCGGACTGCCGTTGACGACGAACGTGCCGCTGAAGGCGGCGGCGGCGTTGGCGGCCGCGAGCCCGAGGATATCGGCGTTGGTGTCGACTTCCTCGTGATATTGCTGCGCGAACACGCGCGCGGCGGCAGCGCTCTGCGCAATGATCATCACGAAGCACGACGCCGCAACGGGTATCAGATCGAGAAACTGCTGCCACGTCACGGCGGGAAAGCCGAGCGGCGGCAATCCGCCGGCAATCGGACCGAGCACGCTGATGCCGTGCGCGGCGAAATCGAACGTCTTGCTGGCGGCGATGCTGCCCACCACGGCGATCAGCGGCACGGGCACGCGCGGCAAGAAGCGCTTGCACAAAAGAATGGCGCCCACGACGAGCGCCGTGAGCGCGAGCGTAGGCAGATGCGCCTGCGCGGCATGAACGATCACGTAAAACACTTGCGCCAGACTGCGCGACGACGGATACGGCACGGTCATGCCGAACATGTCGCCGAGCATCGCGATCGACACCTGCACGCCCACGCCCGTCAGAAAGCCGACCAGCACGGTGCGCGAGAGGAAATCGGCGAGAAAGCCTAGCTTGAAGATACGCGCGAGCAGCAGCAACGCGGCCGTCAGCAGCGCGACCATGCCCGCCAGCGCGACGTACGCGGCGCTGCCCATCGGCGCGAGCGTCGATGCGCGGCTCGCGAAAATCGTCGCGGTGGCCGAATCGGCGGCCACGACGAGATGCCGCGACGCGCCGAACAACGCGAACGCGACGAGCGGCAGGAAGACCGTGTACAGCCCCGTCACCGTGGGCATGCCGGCGATGCGCGCGTAGCCGAGCACCTGCGGGATGTCCATCGACGCGAGCGAGATGCCGGACAGCACGTCGCGCCATGCGCACGCGCGGTCGACGGGAAAAATGCCCTTGAGGATGCTCAGGCGCGCCGGTCTGTCGTCTGGATTGTGCATGCTGGGCTGTCGCGAAGAATGATGCGTGCATCGTGCCCCGAACGATCGCGCGATGGCAAGGGGCCGGATGAGCCTCGCTTCCGTACCGGAAATCATCCCGCAATCTGTATAGGTACTGTACCGGCCCGCCTAGCTACACTGTCGACACTGCCTTTGACATCGACCATGCGGAGCCGATCATGTCCTTCGACACCTTGAGCGCCTTGCCCGCCGGCATCCTGTTCGCGCTCGTGACGACCATCACGCCGGGACCGAACAATACGATGCTGCTGGCATCGGGCGTCAACTTCGGCTTTCGCCGCACGCTGCCGCACATTCTCGGCATCAGCGCGGGCGTCGCGTTGCTGATGCTCTCCGTCGGCTTCGGACTGGGCGAAGCCTTCCGGCGCTTCGAGGTGCTGTACACGGTGCTCGAAGTGCTGAGCGTCGCGTATCTGCTGTATCTCGCGTGGAAGATCGGCACGTCGGGTGAAATGCAGGTGAAGAAAGGCGAGCGCCGGCCGATGCGCTTTCACGAAGCCATCGCGTTCCAGTGGGTCAACCCGAAGGCGTGGATGATGGACCTGACAGCCGCGACGACCATCCACCTGAGCGCCGACTTCGGCACCAATGCGCTGCTGATGGCCCTGCTGTTCTACGTGATCGGGCTGCCTTGCATCTGCCTGTGGGCCGCGTTCGGCACGGCGATGCGCCGCGCGCTGTCCAACCCCGTCTGGCTGCGCACCTTCAACGTGGCGATGGCGCTGATGCTGGTCGCGACGCTCTATCCCATCGTGATGCGTCTGGTCGCGTAAGCGCTCTTTCGTCACTTCGCTCATGCGGGCAGCCTGGAAAATTTTCTCTGATTGCATCGTTTTTCCCACTGCCCGCGCTTCAAACGTGCGTCGCCGCACACGGACCGCCTCGCGGTTTGCCGTTAGAATAGCCAGGACATAACCCTGTCCCCGCGAGCGAGCCTCACGTCGTCCCGGCCGCACTGGCGCCGATCACCGACACTCCCAGGCTCACTAATTGCTCCAAGACCACGGTTATCTGCCAGCAGATTTCACCGGCGCGCGCTCGGCGCCCCGGTTCCTCCACCGATAGACGCAGACCGTACAGGTCGGAGGCGTTGCAAACATGGACGCACAGGAATCGCCGGAGCAGGCGCGCGGCCGCCGGCAACAGCAATACGACAGCGCTTTTCTTCCCGGCAGCGACGATTCGCAGGCGAGTCATTACAACTGGGTACAGATCTGCCTGATGTCGGCGATGGGTCTGGCCGTCGGCGTGATGGGCACGGCTGCTTACGTGATCTGGTTCAGCCGCGATCAGGTCGCCTACGCCGAAGCGACGCAGGCAGCGCGCCGGCCGCCCGCGCAGTTCGCCACCGTAAAAACGGACCTGCCCGTGCCGCCGCATGCCGCGGTGCCGACCAGTTCCGTTTCCGGCCGCGTGACGCCCGCGTCGCCGTCGCAACGGCCGGCATCCGTCAATGCCGGCCTGTTTGCCGCGACGCAGCCCACCGCCGCCGAAGACGATGACACCGATGTCGACGCCGCCGATGAATCACAAACCGGTGCATCACCAGGCGCACAACCCGGCCCGCAACCCGGCACGCAGCCAGCCGCCCGTCCCGGCGCCGCGCCCAATGCCGT
>NZ_JACFYJ010000076.1:0-39177 GCF_037126505.1 Paraburkholderia bengalensis | reverse complement strand
CCAAGCGGCTTGTTGCTCTGAAAGTGGGACATGTCGCGTTGGTGTCAGTGGGTTCAGCCGTTGTTGAGCAACAGGCCATTTTCAGCGGCGATGACCTGCCCCGTGATCGCGGGCGCGGTGCACAGGAAGCACGCTATGTCGGCGATCTCGACGGGAAGCGACACCCGCTTGAGCGGCGCGTTCGTCGTCATGCGATCGATCACGGCGGCATAGCGGGTCGCGTCGAGCGCGCGCAGCAACAGGCCGTCGTGGACCATGCCCGGCGCAATGGCGTTGACGCGCACGCGCGGCGCGAGCGAACGCGCGAGCGACAGCGTCATCGTATTGACCGCGCCTTTCGATGCCGCATACGCGAGCGACGAACCCGTTCCATTCAGCGCTGCCAGCGATGAGATGTTGACGACGCTCGTGCTGCGCGTATCGGTTGCCGTCTCTCGCAGCAACGGGGCAGCCGCACGCGTCATCTGATACAGGCCGATCGTGTTCACGCGATACACGCGCTCGAATTCGTCGGCGTCGAGTTGATCGAATGCGTCGTGCGCGATGACCTTCGTTGTTCCCGCGCAGTTCACGAGCGCGTCGAGGCGGCCGAAGCGCGTCGTCACGCTATCGACGGCCGCGCGGCAATCCGCGTCGCTGCCGACGTCGGCGTCGAATATCAGCGTGTCGGTGCCGGCGTCGCGGCAGGCGCCCGCCACGGCCTGCGCACTTTCGCGCGTTGAAGCATCGAAGTTGCCGATTGCGACCGCATATCCTGCACGCGCGAACCGCAATGCCGTCGCCGCACCAATTCCGCTTGCCGCGCCCGTGACCATGCACACAGGCCGAGTTTCTGGTTTCATCGAAAGATCCATTACGACAGCGTTCTTGACTGACGCGCGGGCGTCGTCAGCACCAGCAGCGCGCCGATGACCAGCGCGACGGCAATCGCGACCATGCCGGGCAGCAACTTGCCGCCGCTCAGATCGGAGAGCCAGCCCACCACGAACGGGCTCACGAACCCCGCGAGATTGCCCGTGCAGTTGATGACCGCAATCGCGGCTGCCGCGCCCGCGCCACCCATCATGGCAGTCGGAATGCCCCAGAACACGGGCGCAATCGAATTGATCCCGATGGCCGCGATCACCAGCGCGATGAGCGAAACACCAACGTTCGATGCGAACTGCACCGACGCCAGCAACCCGAGCGCGCCGATCGCGCAGCACACGGCAACATGACGACGGCGCTCACCGCGACGATCCGCATGCCGCGCGATCAACACCATCGCCACGGCGCTGATCAGCGAAGGCACCGCCGACAGCCAGCCGATGTTCGCGATACTCGCGACGCCACTCGCCTTGATGATCGTCGGCACCCAGAATGCGAGGCCGTAATTGCCCATCGCGATACAGAAGTACGTGAGGCCAAGCAGCCACACGCGGCCGCTCGCGAATGCGCCGCGCACGGAATGGTCGACGCGCGTGGCGGCATCTCGGCGCAAGTCAGCGGCAAGGCGCGCCTTCTCGTCAGCGCTCAGCCATTTGACGGAGTCGATGCGGTCGTACAGCAGAAAAAACGCCGCGATACCGACCACGAGCGAACCGAGGCCCTCGACGACGAACAGCCACTTCCAGCCGGCCAGGCCATAGGTACCGGCAAAGTGCGACATCACCCAACCCGACAGCGGACCGCCGATTGCGCCCGACACAGGAATGGCCGTCATGAACAGCGCGATGATCTGCGAGCGGCGCGCGGACGGAAACCAGTTCGACAGATACAGCACGATGCCAGGGAAGAAACCGGCTTCCGCGACGCCAAGCAGAAAGCGCAGCAGATAAAACGAGGTTGCGTCGTGCGCAAACATCGTTGCGCACGAGACGATGGCCCACGTCACCATGATCCGCGCGATCCACCGGCGCGCGCCGACACGATCGAGAATCAGGTTGCTCGGCACTTCGAAGATGAAGTAACCGAGAAAGAAGATGCCCGCGCCGATTCCATAGACGGTTTCGGAGAGATGCAGGTCGGCCAGCATCTGCAACTTGGCGAAGCTGACGTTCACGCGGTCGATATACGCGACCACGAAAGCGAGAAACAGGAACGGCAGAATGCGGCGCGTGAGCTTGCGATAGAGGGCAGCGTTTGCTTCGTTTATGTCCTCGGCATCGTCGCGCGTGCCGCCCAGGCTATCGGGCGCCACATGGCCCGGTGACTTGCCGTAGGAAGTCATGCTCATGATGTTGTCTCCAGTCGGTTCGTTTTGTTATGCTTGCCGCCGATGCGATAACGGACGTTTCGGCATACATGTAAGCGTAGCCGGGCTTACGGGCCGATCGCAAATCACTCTTTCGGCGTGGCGCATAACCGTATGGTTATGCCGGATCAGGGAAAACGCGGATGTCTGCCACCAGTGACTCGATCGAACGTTTCTTTCGCAGCGGCCTGAAGCTGTCGCAGCTGCGCATCCTCGTGAGCCTCGCCGATCTCGGCCAGGTCACGCGAGTCGCGAGTGCTTTTCATGTCACGCAACCGGCGATCTCGAAGCAGATTTCCGAAATCGAAAGCGCGCTTGGCGTGCAGGTCGTCAATCGCACCGGCAATTCAGTCGAACTCACAGTGATCGGCCAGGTGATCGTTGCGTGCGGACGCGAGGTGCTGCGTCACATCGATCTCGCGCGGCGCGACGTCAGCGCCCTTGCCTCGGGCACGGGCGGCCATGTGCGGCTTGGGGCGGTTGCGACGATTCCCGAACCGCTGACCGCCAATGCGGTGCAACTGTTCTTGCGACGTGCGCCTGCGGCATCGCTATCGTTTGTCGAAGGCACGCTCGACCGGCTCATCAAGCTGATCGAGGACGGCGACCTCGATATCGCGCTTGGCCGCAACCGGGTGACGAGCACGCAAGCATCGCTGGTGCAGGAGACGCTGTATCGTGAGCCCTTTGTGTTCGTCACCGGCACGTCGCATCCGCTGGGCGCGCCGGAACGTGAGCCTGACTGGCGCGATCTCGACGCATGCCGGTGGATCACCCCACTACACGGATCACCCGCCTACGCCACCTTGATCGAAGCACTGAACGAGCACGGTGTCGGTCCCGCCGCTGGCAGCGTGGAATCGAGTTCGCTGGCGTTGAATCTCACGCTGCTGCAAAGCGGCGAGTTCGTTTCGATACTCCCCCTATCGGTGGTGCGGCAGCACACACTGCGCGGCACCATGCGCGTGCTGCCGCTGGCGCCGCTCGAACCGCTGGGCGAAGTCGTCGCCTATTGGCGAGCAGACGTGACGGTGCCCGCAGCACAGCTCTTTGCGGAATGTCTGAAGGAAGTGTCGGGCGAACTGCTCGGCGATTGAAGACCGGATGTCCTAAAACACTACGTTCTACGTCGTTTGCGCTGCACGCTGCCTGCGCCACAATTCGCTCACATCATTCTCTGATCCGGAGCGAAAGCATGACTCAAACACATCTGGGCACGGCGCTGATCACGGGCGCTTCGTCCGGCATCGGCGCCGTCTACGCCGGGCGCCTCGCACGGCGCGGCTACGACCTCGTGCTCGTGGCGCGCAACCGCGAACGCCTCGCCGCGCTTGCCAGCCGCATCACCACGGAAACGCAGCGCAACGTCGAGGTCTTCGACGCCGATCTCGGCGACAAGGACGGCCTCGCGAGCGTCGAAGCAAAGTTCAAGCAGGACGCAACGATCACGCTGCTGGTCAACAACGCGGGAGTCGGCACGCATACGCCGCTTGCGGACAGCGACGTCGACGCGATGTCGCGCATGATCGACCTTAACGTGACGGCCCTGACGCGGCTCACCTATGCCGCCGTGCCGGGCTTTCTGTCGCGTGGCAAGGGCGCCGTCATCAATATCTCGTCGATCGTTGCAATCGCACCGGAAATGCTCAACGGCGTGTATGGCGGCAGCAAGGCGTTCGTGCTCGCGTTCAGCCAGTCGCTGCATCACGAACTCGCCGGCAAGGGCATCCGGGTACAGGCCGTGCTGCCCGGCGCGACGGCCACCGACTTCTGGCAGACGGGTGGCCTTCCGCTCGAAAACCTCGACAAGGCGATTGTGATGTCCGCCGAAAACATGGTCGATGCCGCACTGGTCGGGTTCGATCGCGGCGAACTCGTGACGATCCCGTCGCTGCACGACGCAAGCAAGTGGGACGATTTGGAAGGCGCCCGGCGCGCGATGTCGAACCTGTTGTCGACCAATACGCCCGCGCCGCGCTATGCGGCACCCCGGTGAACGCCGCTCGCAAATCATCGTCAAAGGAACAGCAGTCGTGAAACTCACGGGCAACACAATCTTCATCACGGGCGGCACTTCGGGCATCGGCCGCTCGCTTGCAGAAGCTTTTCATCAGCGCGGCAACAAGGTCATCGTCGCGGGGCGCCGCAAGGCATTGCTGGACGAAGTCGCAAAGGCGAATCCGGGCATCGACACGATCGAGCTCGACATCGCCGACGGCGCACAGATCCAGCAAGTCGCGCGACAGCTGATCGCGAAGTACCCTGCTCTGAACGTCGTCATCAACAACGCTGGAATCATGCCGTTCGACGATGCGGGCGGCGCACTCGACGACGCGCAGGCCGTCCACCTGATCAATACGAACCTGCTCGGGCCCGTACGGCTGAGCGCGGCACTCGTCGAGCATCTGAAGCAACAGCGGGAGTCGTACATCATCAACAACAGTTCGGTGCTCGCCTACGTCCCGCTTGCAAGCACTGCGCTCTACTCGGCGACGAAGGCCGCACTGCATTCGTATTCGATGTCGCAGCGTTTCATGCTGCGCGACACCAGCGTTCGCGTGCTCGAAATCGCGCCGCCCTGGGTCGACACCGATCTCGTGCACAAGAGCGGTGACCCGCGCGCGATGCCGCTCGACGCGTTCATCGCAGAGACGATGGACAAGCTCGCCACGGCTACCACTGAAGTGCTCGTCGGCGTCGCGCAACCGCTTCGCGACAACGCGGGGCCGAACGAGCACGCGTTTGTCGACCAGTTCAACCTCTCGCTGCGCGACAACCCGATTCCCGTCGCCTGAGGCTCGGGCCGCGCGTGCGGTCCGCAATCCGCGATCCGCGTGGTGTCGACGCTCGACACGAACCCAGCAACCACCCGCATGCACACGCCATTTTCCGCGCCGACCAGACGCGCGCTTCGCACGCTCAGCCTCGCTTACTTCGTTCAGGCGACGGGCGCGCTGTCCGTCGTCGGCAGTCTGGATGCGATCTCGCGTCAATGGTGGCTTGCCGACTCACAAAGTGCCTACCTGATTTCCGTATTCGGCCTGACGTTCGCTTTTGCCGCGCCATTGCTGCAAGTCGGCTTCGGACACTTACGACGGCGCCGCCAGGTATTGCTCGGGTTGGCGCTCTTCAGCGCGGCGGCGCTGCTGTTCGCCGCCGCGCCGAACTATCCTGTGCTGCTGCTTTCACGCGTGCTGATGGGGCTAGGCGCCGGTTTCATCGGCCCCGTACTCGGTGCACTCGGATCGAGCCTCGTCGATCGTGACCATCAGGGCAGCGCAATCGCCGTCGTATTGCTCGGACTGAGCATCGCAGGCCTTGTCGGCATGCCGCTTTCGGCATGGGTAGCACATGCGTGGGGCGCGCGCGCCCTGTTTCTGGTCGCGGGATTGACAGGCGCCGGGACAGCGGCGCTCATCGCATGGGCCGTCCCCGATTCGAGCGAGGGCGAACACGTCAAACTCTCGACGGTTACGGCGCTCTTGACGCGCATCGACACGCTCAGCGCGTTCCTCGTCGTGTTCCTTATTGCCGCGGGCGTCTATTCGACCTATTCGTTCATCGCGCCCATTATCCGCGACGTCTTTCATGCGGGGGCTGGAACGGTGTCGACATCGCTTGTCGTGCTCGGCGTGGCGGGCGTCGCGGGCAATCTGTTCGTGACGCGCGCGGCACGACGCTATAGCGCGGAAACCATGTTGCTGGCCGGCCTCGCGCTGCTGGCGGCAGACCTCGTGTTTCTCTGGCTCGCGTCGCCGAGCGTGCGATGGCTATTCGTCGCGCTGACGGCGTGGGCGTTCGCGACCGATCTGCTGTGGCCATCCCAGCAACGACGCATCGTCGAACTCGTGCCGCAACTGCGCGGCGTAGCGCTGGCGTTGACCGCGTCGTTTGTGTTCTGTGGGATCGGTCTTGGTTCCGCCGTCGCGGGATGGATCTATCCGGCACTCGGGTTCGCCGGTGTGATTGGCAGTTCGCTGGCCTTTCTCGCGCTGGCGACAGTCAGCCTCACAATCTCAAGAGCGTCGGTTGCGGCGAAAGCGAAACCGGTAGCCTCCAGCAACTCGCTGCAGCCATGGGGCAAGCGTTAGAGAGAGTCGAGCATCGCTTTAGCGTGCATCCGCTGTAACGCCGCATTGCGAATCCATCGCAGCCGCGACTTGCGGCTTCATCGGCACCGCCGATGCAAGGATCATGCGGCTCCAGTTTGCCGGAACACCCGTCGCACTTCGTCGAGGCCGGAATACATCGTCTCCTTCAGCGATGGGCAGACCGGAAAGAACGCAGAAGCCATCATTCCGTGCGAGACCCAAACGCCAGATCTGTTCCGCGTAGTGCCCTGTCTGCGAATCACTCCAGCTGACACTGACCGTATGCGCGGACAAGATTTCATGAATAAGAATGCGCGCCGGCAAAGGAATCCATTTAGCCTCGTGACACTTTCGTTCAACCCGCACGCTCGCCCGCCGCATTTTTTTACTGAACGACGTTTCGATAGCAGGCAGAACTTGCATCTCTCCAGGAGATAGCAGGCGCAGAAGCGCCCGCTCGACAATATCGTCATCGTTTGACGGATGTGTGAAAGGAGTCGGAGTCGAGGTTTGCATTTTCACAGAGAGGGCCGCATTTGAAATGCGTCATTTCGGTCATTCCCAAATCGGTTCGTTCTCGCTAAAAAATCTTCAAACATAAGCACGAGTTTCCGTTTGGCGATCGGCTCATTCAGAATCAAAGCTTTGAAACAGGTCATGGAAGTCATCAACGCCACCCGTATTAGCCAACCCCAATAGGCGCTTATCATCCATCCCACGCACGTTATTTTCCAACGACATTTATAATCAGCTTTTCGGACATTGCGGCTGTGAATAAATAATGCATCGGGTTGGTTACTTTTTGACGACTGATTTCCAGGTGATGACCATTGGAACCCAGGCAGTATTCGAGATCGCAAACGTCGTGGCGCGCGAGCCTATTTATCGCGTGACAAACTATTCTCTCGCTGGTGGAGAAACGCGCTCGTCACTGGGTGTTTCCGTCATGACAAAAGCAGCTAGCACGGCAACGGGGGAAGACACCTGGATGATCAGCGGTATGGCCGACCCGACCAACCGGACGACAACGGCCGGAGAGCTCACATTCATCTGCGATGCATTCCAGCGATCAAGGCGTATGGCGGCACTCTGCACGGGTGCATTTGTTCTGGGCGAAGCCGGTCTTCTCGACGGAAGACGCGCGACCACCCATTGGGCGTATGTCGATGCTTTGCAGCTACGCTGCCCACTTGCGCAGGTCGAAGCCGATCGAATTTTTATCGTCGACGGTGCGATATGGACATCGGCGGGATTAACGGCGGCGATGGATCTCGCGCTCGGCATGGTGGAAAAGGATCACGGCTCGGAATTCGCGACCTCGGTAGCGCGTGCGTTGGTCATGCACCATAGGCGCTCCGGCGGGCAATCGCAGCATTCGGAGATGCTTGAACTCGCACCCAAGTCGGACAGAATTCAAACGGCACTGGAATATGCCCGGGTCAATCTGTCCAAGCCCCTGCGCGTCGACGATCTGGCAAAGGCGGCGCACTTGAGTACCCGGCAATTCGGGCGCATTTTTCTATCCGAGACGGGTGAATCTCCTGCGAAAGCACTCGAGCGACTCCGTCTCGAAGCGGCGAGGAACATGATCGAACGTGGCCGTCATTCCCTCGAAACAATCGCGAGAGAAGTCGGATTTCGTGACGGACGTCATCTCCGGGAAGTGTTTGTCCGCGCCTATGGAACGACCCCGCAGTCATTGAGAAGGGACGCTCGCAGTCTTCCGGCTGATGAGGAGCTGGTCAACGGCTAGCAGGTGCGCCTCGCCGTTGTTCATCGACGTCGGCTGCAGCAGGCGACAAAAAGGCCGCTGCCATAAACAGCGGCCTTCCCTTTTTACGTCGCGTTCACTAACGTCTGGCAGTCGGCTGGCAGTCGGCTGGCAGTCGCGCAATCGTCATGCACAGCGCAATGAGTTCTTTCATGCGCCCGGTTATTACGCCTAGCTGCCATTACCGACGGGCGACTTCACCCCTGGGGTCGCAAGCGTGTTGTTGCTCTTGGGAGCGGCGGTGCCTGACGTCGAGCCGTCGTTCGTATTCTTTTGCGCGTTCGGCAAACCCGTGCCGATGCCGGCGTCCCCATTGGTCCCGCCGGGCGTGCCATAGCCGCTCGTCGAGTCGTTCATCTGATTCGTTGCCGGGCTGGCCGTGCTGCCCGACGTACCGCCGCTGCTAGTGCCTCCACTTGTCTGTGCATAAGCACCGCCAGACAGCGCAAGTGCGGCGACAGCCGCGATCAATGTACTGGTTGCCTTGTTCATGATCTGTTCCTCCAAAATTGCACTGGATTATCGACGCGAACTTTTGCCGCGCGCCAGACCATCAATTGAGCAATCACTGTGCCGCGAGTCCTTGCACGCATTGAACGGCTAAACGCGACGAGCCGGCGCTTGAGACGCGCAGCACCGACAGCAGTTCAGAACGCAAGCAGTCATTGCAACTGCGCGACTATCGCCTGTTCGACACGCGAAGCCCACTTTTTATCGCCCGTCGCGCGTGACAGCATGTTCGCGCCGACCATTGCGGCAAATGCCACCGTCATCTCGTCATCCGACAGCGAGCACGAAGCGTCTTCGTGAGCAACGTTCGCGAAGGTCGAAAACAGTTGCGCGACGCCGTCCCGGTACGCGTCGCTGAGCGCCGGGCTTGCGCGATGCGGTGCCGCGTCCTGTGCGAGCGCGACCATGGGACAACCCTGCTCGACGGGCTTTCTGGCCAGGTAGTACTTCACGAGCCGTTTGAATGCGCCGGCAAGCGGTTGCCCTTTTGCATGCGTCTTGGCTTTCCAGTTAGCCACGGCTCGTGCAAAACCGGACGAGCACGCTTGCGCGATCAACGCATCTTTCGACTCGAAATGGTTGTAGAAGCCGCCCTGCGTCATACCCGCGCGCGCCATGATGTCGGCGATGCTCACGGCGGCCACCCCACCGCCGCGCACGGCCGCGTCCGCCTGGTCGATGATCCGTTGCCGGTTCATGTCCGCTTGCTCGCGATTCGAACGTCCCACAAAAGCTCTCCCGTTGCGATGAAATCCAGCGAGTGCCGACATGCCCAGCATTCGCATTAGATGTTGAACGAACTTTATTCTGTGCGCAGTGGCTAGCTGCGTCTGAACGCAAGCAGTCGCGCGACAGACCGCTGGCATACATCGCCGTGCTGGTTCAGCGTGTCGCTCTGCACGGTCACGATGCCCCTGTCAGGCCTGGACTTTGACGGCGCGATCTCCATGATCGTGCTCACGACGTGCAGGACATCGCCGGGACGCGTGGGACGCGGCCACGTGATGTCGCTCCCTGCCCCGATGACACCACCCGCGAACGGCAAGCTCTGCACGAGCAGCTTCATCGTGATGGCTGCCGTGTGCCAGCCGCTGGCGGCGAGCCCTGCAAAAAACGTGTCGCGCGCAGCCTCTTCGCTCAAATGAAACGGCTGCGGATCGAAACGCTGCGCGAATTCGCGTATCTGCTCGACGTCCAGCTCGTGTTCCGAACTCGTGAACACCAATCCGACGCTCAGATCCTCCAGATAGATCACGTCGCCCGCGCCATGGCTGCTGTTGTTCATGTTTCCCCTCCTGTCAACGAAAACGATGCATTGCGCGGCTTGCCAAAGGCGGCGAGGCGCATCGGGAAATAAATTACGTTCAACATTTATTTTTGGCAAGTCACGCCGGACCACCTGCCATCTGGGCGAAGGCCAATGGGCGACGGCGATGACGCCGCACGTATGAACCTGCGTTGCCCCGCGCCATCGCAGGAATCGAGTTCGCGCCAAATCGCGATATCAGGCATGGCGATTGCTGCGAGAGCGCATCAGGCGACGCGGAGGCCCTTTGACTCACCGAGACTTTATCGCCGTTGGCGCGTCATCGGGCGGAGTCGACGCGCTGCGCGCCCTCGCGTCCGGCCTTCCCCGTGGCTTGCCCGCGGCTATCGCCATCGTGCTGCACGTCGGCGCCCATACCAGCATTCTGCCGTCCCTACTGAGCGCGTCGGGTCCGCTCGAGGCCGAGCACGCCTGCGACGGCCAGATCTATCTGCCGGGCAAAATCTACATCGCGCCGCCCGACCGGCACCTCGTAGTCGAAGGACCACGCTTGCGGCTCGTGCACGGTGCGAAGGAAAACTTTGCACGCCCTGCAATCGATCCGCTCTTTCGCAGCGCCGCTGCCGAACTGGGGGCGCGCACGATCGGCGTGGTTCTGACGGGCTTGCTCGACGACGGCGCAGCGGGCCTCGAAGCGATCCGCGCTTGCGGCGGCGCAACGCTGGTCCAGGACCCTTCCGACGCATTTGCCAAGGACATGCCCCTGAACGCGTCGCCATTCGCAGACGACGTACTCCCGCTCGGCAGCCTGGCCTCGCGGCTGGTCGAGCTGACGGGCGTTTGGAGGGGTGGCGCGGCCAGCGCAACGCCAGCCGCATCGAATCCCGTCGACAGCGCCCGCGAAGCCGCGCGGCGCCGAACCGCGCTTGAACAACGCGCATGGACAGGCGCCCCGTTGCCGCCCGACGCGTTGAGCCAGATCGCCACGCCGTCCACGTACACCTGTCCCGAGTGCAACGGCACATTGTGGCGCGTGCACGATTCCGGCATGTTGCGCTACCGGTGTCACACGGGACACGCGTATTCGGGCGCATCGCTGGGTTCCGGCCGCCGCGACGACGTCGAGCGCTCGCTGCTCGACGCAGTGCGCGCCTTACGCGAGCAGGCATCGATAAGCCGCGCGCTGGGTGACCATTTCGGCAAGGCGGGAAACACCGCCGCGCAGTTGCACGAGGAAGAAACCGCCCGACGTGCGAATGAAGCGGCAGGCGTTTTGCAGTCGCTTTTACTGGAGCGATAATAGAGGTCTATCGATTCTTTGCGCGAGGGCGGGGCAATCCCCGGCCGCAAGGACGATGGACTCTATTCTCCAATGGACATGCGGCTATGCCAAAAACGCGAGCACAGACTCTGGTGAGCCAGGCCCAATTTCCGATTGTCGGTCTTGGCGCGTCGGCGGGAGGACTGGGCGCCCTCCGCGAATTCTTCGAAGCGTTGCCCGCTCACACGTCGATGGCCTTCGTGGTCATCGTCCATCTCGCGCCCGACCACGAAAGCAACCTGGCTTCGCTGCTGCAGAAATCGACCAACATGCCTGTCACGGAAGTGACGAGCGCGACGCCGATCGAGCCCGACCACGTGTACATGATCGCGCCATCGTTGGAACTGACGATGGTCGACGACTATCTGCGTGTCGCCCCGAGGCAGCCGGACGATGGCCGCAGAGCCGCCATCGATCTGTTCTTCCGCACGCTCGCAGAGGTGCATCGCGGACGCGCGATCGGAATCGTGCTGTCGGGCGCGGGCTCGGACGGTTCGGCCGGGCTGTCGCGGGTGAAGGAAATGGGCGGCATCACGCTCGCGCAAGACCCCGCGCAGGCCGAATACGACAGCATGCCGCGCAGCGCGATCGCAACGGGCATGGTCGACTTCGTGCTGACGGCCGCCGAAATGCCGCAGCGGCTCATGGACCTGTGGCTGACCGCGAAGGAAATTCAACTTCCCGTCGTCGGGAACGACGAGCGCGAAGACGCCATATCGAACGAGTCGGCGGAGCGGGCGCTGCGCGAAATCATGGTCATCCTGAGAACGCGCACGGGCCACGATTTTCGCCATTACAAGCGCGCGACTGTCTTGCGGCGCATCGAGCGGCGCTTGCAGGTCAACGGCATCACCGACCTTCAGGCGTATCGCGACCATCTGCATCTGCACATGGACGAGACGCAGGCGCTGCTGCAGGACATGCTGATCAGCGTCACCAATTTCTTCCGCGACAAGGAAGCGTTCGACGTGCTCGAGCGCGAAGTGCTGCCCCCGCTGTTCGAGGGACGCGTCGAGCAGGACCGCATCCGCGCGTGGTCGGTTGGCTGCGCGACGGGCGAAGAAGCCTATTCGCTCGCCATGCTGCTGCAGGAGCGCTCGCTCAAGTCGGCGGAAGGCATTTCGTATCAGGTCTTCGCAACCGATATCGACGAGCGCGCCATCGCCTTTGCCCGCACGGGCCTGTACCCCGACTCGATTCTCGCCGACGTCACGCCTGCCCGCGTGCGTCAGTTCTTCTCGAAGGACGCCGCGCATTACCGCGTGAAAAAAGAACTGCGCGAGCACATGCTGTTCGCGCATCACAATGTGCTCAGTGATCCGCCCTTCTCGCGGCTCGACCTGATCTGCTGCCGCAACCTGCTGATCTATCTGGACCGGGAAGCGCAGATCGAAATTCTCCGGATGTTTCATTTCGCGCTGCGGCCGGGCGGCGTGTTGTTCCTCGGTAGTTCGGAGTCGGCCGACAGCGTCAGTTCGATGTTCACCGTCATCGACAAGCGCAACCGCATCTACCGCGCGAACCTGGCGGTGCGCGGCGACACGCCGATGCCCGTCGCGATTTCCGGCACGACGAGCACGCGGCCTGTGTTGGCGACGGTGCAGCCGCCGGGACGCCGGCGCCTATCGTTCGGCGATCTGCATCAGCGCCTCGTCGAGCAATATGCGCCGCCCAGCGCGCTCGTGAGCCGCGATTCCGAGATCGTCCATCTGTCCGACCGCGCGGGGCGTTTTCTGCAGTATTCGGGCGGCGAGCCGTCGCACAACATCGTGGCCGTCGTGAGGCCCGAACTTCGGCTCGAATTGCGCACGGCAATCTACCAGGCGTTGCACACGAACCGCAGCGTCGAGGCACGGCGCGTGCGGATCGAGCGCGACGGCCGCTCCTATTTCGTCAACATGACGGCGCGGCCCGTGCATGATCCCGAAGCGAATGCGGACTTCGTGCTGATCCTCTTCGACGAAGTGGAAGACAGCATGGGCGGTTCGGAAGCGTCGTCGTCCGATGTGCAGAAAGACCCGATCATCAGCCAGCTCGAACGCGAACTGCAGCGCACGAAGGAGCAATTGCAGTCGACCATCGAGCAATCGGAGACGTCCACCGAGGAACTGAAGGCCTCGAACGAAGAGTTGCAGGCCATCAACGAAGAACTGCGCTCGGCGACGGAAGAACTCGAAACCAGCAAGGAAGAACTGCAGTCCATCAACGAAGAACTCACGACCGTCAACGCCGAACTGAAGTCGAAAGTCGAGGAAACGGGCAAGATCAACGACGACTTGCAGAACCTCATCGCTGCGAACGATATCGGTACGATCTTCGTCGACCGCAATATCTGCATCAAGCGCTACACGCCGCGCGCGACCGACGTGTTCAGCATCATTCCGTCGGATATCGGCCGCTCGCTGCTCGACATCACGCACCGGCTCGAGTACGACAAACTCGCCGACGACGCAGCCGAGGCATTCGATTCCCTGCGCCTGATCGAGCGCGAACTCAAAAGCAACGACGGCCGCTGGTATCTCGCGCGCTTCGTGCCCTACCGTACGACGGAAGACCGCATCGACGGCGCCGTGCTGTCGTTCATCGACATCACCGGCCGCCGCCAGGCCGAAGACCGGCTGCGCGAAGGCGAACGGCGCATGCGCATCGTGGCCGAGGGCACCAAGGACTACGCGATCATCACGTTCGACGACGAAGGTCTCATTACCAGCTGGAACGCGGGCGCCGAGCGGATTTTCGGCTACACGGAAGCCGAGATGATCGGCCAGTCTGCCGACCTTCTGTCGACGGAAGAAGACCGCGCCAGCCATGTCGCGCAGCGCGAATTCGCCGAGGCGCGCCTGAACGGCCGCACGGATGAGGAGCGCTGGCACGTGCGCAAGGACGGCACGCGCTTCTTCGCGAGCGGCGTGCTGTCGCGGCTGGACGAAGCGGGCGTGAGCGGCTTCGCGAAGATTGCGCGCGATCTGGGCGAACGGGCAGACGCGGCGGCCGGCCGCGGCACCTCCGTCGAATTGCTGCGCGCCGCCAGCGAGCGCGATGCGCAGCGGCGCCGCGACGAATTTCTCGCGGTCGTGTCGCATGAGCTCAAGCATCCGTTGAATCTGATCTCGGCCAGCGCGGAACTGATCGCGCGCGCGCCGGAGACGCGGCAGAGCCTGAACATTTCGCGCGCGGCGGATACGATCCGGCGCACGGTGATCGGCCAGGCGCAAATCATCGACGATCTGCTCGATATTTCACGGGTGCGCACGGGCAAGCTGTCGGTGGTGCGCACGGTCGTCGACATGCGCGAGATCGTGCAGCGGGTCTGCAATGCCGCGCAGGACGACGCCAGGCAACGCGGCGTCGCGTTCAACATCAAGATGACGGACGCGCCCGTCATCATTCACGCGGATCTCACACGTATCGAGCAGATCGTCTGGAACCTGATCAGCAACGCGCTGAAGTTCACGGCGCGCGGCTCGGTGGATGTCACGCTCGAAGTCAACGATCACGCTGAAGCCGTGTTGCGCGTGGCAGATACGGGCAGCGGCATCGAACCGTCGCTGCTGCCGCATATCTTCGACATGTTCCAGCAAAGCCGCGACCCCACCGCGCGACGTTCGGGCCTGGGCATCGGGCTTGCGCTCGTCAGGGATCTGGTGAATCTGCACGGCGGCGCCGTGCGCGCGGAATCGGAAGGCGTCGGGCGGGGTGCGACTTTCACGGTCACGCTGCCCACGCATCGCTCGCTCGTGCGGTCGACGGCAGGCGACGGCGCGGCGCCGGAACCGCTCGAGGGCGTGCGCGTGCTGATGGTCGACGACGACATGGCGACCGTCGAAACCTTCCGCCTGCTGCTCGAAAGCGAAGGCGCAATCGTGCAAACGGCGACGAGCGGCGTGGAAGCATTGTCGATGCTCAACGGCGATGTCCCGGATGTGGTCCTGTCCGACCTCGGCATGCCAGGCATGGATGGATTCGAGTTCGTCGGCAAGGTCCGCGAGGCGCCCGCGCTCAAGTCGGTGATCTGCATCGCGCTTAGCGGTTTCGGCCAGGACGCGGATGCGGCGATGGCCACCGAGGCGGGCTTCGACGCGCACCTGAAAAAACCCGTGCTGCTCGAAGACCTGCTTTCCGTGGTTTCGCGTCTGCGGAGCTAGCGGCTTCTGCGCAGCATCGCCGGCAGCGACACGACGCTTCTGTGCAACACACGTGCCGCCGCGACAGGAGGCTCAAGGAGGCGATAGATGGCGAACGAGGTCAGGAACGAAGCGATCGAATACGCGAAGTCGCAGTTCGACGCTGCCTTCAGACGGCTCGAAGCGGCCCAAAGCCGGCTGCAAGCGCTGGCCGCCGATCCCGGCGGCGACGAAGCCGAGCTGCGGATGGCGCGCGCTTCGTACGATCAGGCCCGGCTGTTGTGGCTCTGCAGCGAGGCCGCGTTGCGCAGCGCGGCGATCGTCGCCGGCCATGCCCGTCAGACGGGCCGGCGCGTGGTGATCCTGCAGGGCAACTCGCATGTCGCGGAATCGATTGCCCTGCTGCTGCGCCTGCGGGGATTCAGGGCAACCGTGATGTCGAGAGATCCCGCCCATGAGGACAAGTCCAGCGAACCGGCCGCCGCTGTCCTGATGGATTTCGAACGAAAGCGGGACCACGCTGACCAGTTGGCGCTCGGGCGCCTCAACGTGGCGCCCGCGACCCGGGTGATCGCGATGGTGCCGCATGCGCTGCTGCGCCAGGATTGGGACGGCTTCGACGCAGTGCTCCTGAAGCCCGCGTCGATCGACATGATTGTCCAGATGATTCTCGGTGACACCCCCGAGTAGGCCGGACGATCCGTACCGACACCGAGTTCTCCACGGAAACGGCGCTTTCGCGCTTGCGCTCGCTGCGCTCACTGCGCGCGCAGCCGTCATGAATGCCATCCGGCGTTCCGAGCCGCGCGCCGCAGGCGATCCGTCAGGCTCTGGCACGCACCTTGCGCCAACTCCCATCGTCCGCCACGCCGCCAGCGGAAGGTGGAACCCACTGCCGCGTCGTCGAAGCGGCGATCGATAGAACGTGCTGCAAGAACGCGATACACAGGGAGCCCTCATGTCGGACACTGAAGCTCGTCAGTTTTCTGATCGGCTCGACGCGGTTCCGGACACGTCGAGCCCGGCATACGCCAACCGTCACCCCGCCGCGCGCGCGTTCGACGCCTTCGCCTCCCTCGTGACGCGATGGGCGGGCTCGCCCGTCGCCTTCGGCCTCGCCGTCATCACGATCGCGGCCTGGCTTGTATCGGGTCCGATCTTCCACTACTCCGATGCATGGCAACTGGTCATCAACACGGGGACCACCATCGTCACTTTCCTGATGGTTTTTCTGATCCAGCAAAGTCAGAACAAGGACAGCGTCGCCATGCATCTGAAGCTCAACGAGTTGCTCGCTTCGCACAAGCACGCGAGCAATCAGCTGATCGGCATCGAGGGCGCCTCTGAAGAAGACCTGCGGCGCATTGCCAGCGCCTACCTGCGCCTCGCGGAACAGGCGGGTCACAGTCCCGTCAGTGAGGCCGATGTCGAACGCTGTATCGAACAGGCGCGTTCGAAAGAGCGGGAGCCGAACAGCCCGGCGGCGGAGCACCACTCCGTATCGTGAGACTGCTTGCGGTCATTTGGGCGAAGGATGCTCTGTCGTGATTGAAAGATGTTCTTTCAGGAAAACGGAACGACCGGCGAGTACCTTGAGAATCAGCGTCCCCATGCGGCGGCGAGCAAAGGCGTCATCAATCCTGTAATCAAAATCGGCAAGCAGCACTTCGAAGCCGGTGCTCTTCGCGATCGCATCGGCCACCGCCGCCTGTGCGACATGGTGGTACGAGACAGTCTGCGTTTCTTCGCGGTTTTTGTCGTAAACGTCGTAAAGCGAGCCAGGATGGAACATTCTGGGCGTACCTCGCCGTAACAATGGAGGCGATATACCTGGCATGAGGCCACCGACGTACTGTGAAACCTGGTCAAGGCAATCGACTCTTCATCTCCTTGTCACCAATGCTTCGTGTCGACCCGCGCCGCTGGACACATCCGCTGCCAGGACTGACCGAAGCATCGTCCTTCAAGCGTATCCGCTTGTCACTACTTCGCCCGAGGCGGCTTGAGCGCCTCGTCGGGGCGATGCAGCTTGCCTTGTCTGATCGCGTTGACGGCGTTGATCACCGCGCGCGCCACGTTGTCCGTTTCGGCCTGAACGCTTTCGTCGTGGTCGAGCGCGTCGTGACTGGTGGCGTACGGCTCGTAGTAGCCGATGAAACGATCCAGGCGAGCCTGCGCACCCGCTTCGATCAAACCCATCCAGTCGAGCCAGTCCGTCAGCGCTGCGCGTGCGCCTTCGATTCCCGCCACGTCGCCGTGCACGACCACTCCGTACGCACGTCCCGCCAGGTGCTTCGGGTACGGCCAGCCTTCCAGTTCCAGTCGCTTGGCCTTCTCCGGGTCTTTTCCGGACGTCGACGACGGATCGGGGTTGCCGCCGTCCGCGCATACGAGCCGGTCGATCATCAGCTTCAGCGGACCCGGCGACTGATACCAGTACACGGGCGTCACGATGATCACTGCGTGACACGCTGCGAAGCGTTCGTAGATCCCGGCCATCTCGTCGTTCACCTGGCCCAGCGAATGATTCGGATAGCAGCTGCACGGCCAATGGCAAAGCGGCATGGCCGTCGATACACAAGCCTTGCAAGGATGAATATGGCTGTCATGGTTGGACGCCAGCAACGACAGATCGAGCATGTCGGCGTCCATATCGTCCGCCGTCACGATCGACTCGACGCGCTTCGCGAGCCGATGGCTTTTGGACATTTCGCCGGGACAGGTGGCGTCGTTTCGCGCCGACCCGTTGATGACGAGGATGCGCGAGCGGGTCGCGGGATCGCGTTGCCGCGCCTGTGCTGCCTGTATGCGCTGCGCTGTGTCGCGCCATTCGACGGACAGATCGTAGTCGGGATCGGCGAAACCCTCGCCCGCCTTCGCCGTGACGGGCGCCTTTCGCTCGTCCTCGTACGCCTGCCATGCAATCGTTTCCAGACGCGCGACGGCTGCGTCCTCCGCGCGAAAGGCGGGATCATAAAAGCGCGCGTAAAAGCGTTGCCGAAACGCGTCGCGCGTCATCTTGCCGGTAACCTGGCCTTTGCGAACGATGGGGATCGGCCGTTGTTGGGACCGGTTCGAATTCGCCACGGATGTCCTCCCGAAGTGCGGGCTGCCGCGCGCGGGCAAGGCTGACAGCCGCGTCTCAAGCCACGGCTGTGCACCCACTTCATCGATCAGCAATAATCCGGCCCGGCTGCGCGCCACGCTGAAACACAGTATTGCGCTTCACTCCCGTTGACGCCATTTTAGATGACATCTATCATCTAAACAAGGTCAACGAGGAACCACGTCATGAAGAAGTCAAAAGCGGAAACAGCCGACACGCGCCGCCGGATCGTCGACGTCGCGGCGCGAGAATTCAGAGCCAACGGCATCCAGTCGACGGGCCTCGCCGACCTGATGTCGTCGGCGGGACTGTCGCACGGCGGCTTTTATCGCCATTTCGAATCCAAAGATCACCTTGTCGCTGAAGCCTGCGAAGCGGGGTTGACGGCGATCATCGAACGGCTCGAAGCGGCTGCGGGCGACCGCGTCGGCAAAGCCGGTTTCGACGCCATCGTCGATGCTTACGTTTCCACCTCGCATCGCGATGATCCCGCTGAGGGTTGTCCGCTTGCGGGCATGGGCAGCGAGCTGGCGCGCGCCGATACCCACACGCGCGCAGCGGCGGCACGCGGGTTCGACGGTCTCGTCGAAGTACTCGCAAAGCGCAGTGGCCGGCGACGCAAGGAAGCGGCCCACTCCGAAGCCGTGTTCGCGCTGTCGGCGATGATCGGCGCCCTCACGATGGCGCGCGTCGTCGAAGATCCTGATGCCTCGGCCGCGATTCTGCGCGATGTCAAACAGCACCTGAATGCCCTGTAGACAAGCGCGCGATGCCCTAACGGTTCGATCGCGCCCTTATATGTGCATATGCACTTTAACAAGATATCGACGTGATTTTTCGATCGCGACGATATCGAGCATCCCTGCACTCGACACGAGTGCGCCTATCGTCAGACTGGAGAAACCACCATGAATCAACGCAAATTCCTCATCACCGGCGCCACGGGCAAGACGGGCGTCCATACCATTCGGCATCTTCTGCAGGACGGCCATGCCGTACGCGCTTTCGTCCACGGCGAGGACGAGCGCAGTGCGGCGCTGCGTGCCCAGGGCGCGGAAATCGTCGTCGGCGATCTTCTCGAACATGACGACATCCTCCGCGCGATGGACGGCGTGACGGGTGCCTATCTGTGCTATCCCGTGCGGCCGGGCTTCATTCAGGGGACGGCCTATTTCGCGGATGCCGCGCGGCGCGCCGGCGTGGAAGTCATCGTCGACATGTCGCAGATTTCCGCGCGCGAAGATTCGAAGAGCCATGCCGCGCGCGATCACTGGATTGCGGAACGCGTGCTCGACTGGTCAGGCGTGCCCACCGTGCACATTCGCCCCACCTTCTTCTCCGAATGGCTGATTTTCCCGTGGGTGCGCGATCAGATCGTGCAGGAAGGCAGAATCGGGCTGCCATATGGCGACGGACGTCACGCGCCCATCGCTGGCGAGGACCAGGCGCGGCTGATCGCTGCCGTGCTGGCGCAACCGTCGGGCCATATCGGCAAGACGTATCCGCTGTTCGGACCCGTCGAACTCGACCAGCATCAGATCGCCGACGAGATCAGCGCGGTGCTGGGGCGCAAGATCGTCTATCGCCCTTCGACGATCGAACAGTATCGCCAGCATCTGGAAAAGTATGACTTGCCCGAATTCGCGATCCAGCACTTTCTCGCGATCGCCATCGATTACCAGAACGGCATTTTCTCCGGCGCGGATGGCGTGATCGGCGGCATCACTGGGCGCGCGCCGCAAACCGTCAGCGACTTCGTCAAAGCCCATCGGCAGGCATTCGCGTAAATGTTCGCGCGGCAGGCAGCGCGTGCGTGATTTCCGGGACGCGCGCGAGCCTGGCGTGCAAGGCCCACACCGTGACAGAGAACGCGCCCTGTACGGCCCTGAACTGCATCGCGAACAACGCTAAATGCGCCTTTCGCGTGCTTTTCGCGTGCCTCGTGCGTGCGTGTCAGTGGATGCGCTTCGGCGCGGTCAGCAGCGTGTCGTCATCGGACGACAGCCGCAGGCGCAGCGCGTGGCCCGCGAGTTGTTCCATCGCGGCAAGCTGGTTTTCGAGCAGCGTGTCGAGCTCTTTTCGTTCCGCGATATGATCGGCCGCGTCTTTAGCCAGCATCAACATCGCGAATTCGTGTGCGCTGAGCATTGCCTCTTCTCCTGACACAACGGTCCCGCGCGGTCCGATCGTTTCGAAGCGGCGGGATTCCCGTGCCGTGTTGTTCGTTGCGGGAAGCAGTTCCGGGGGAGTGAAGCGTAATGTCTTCATGTGACAGGGAGAAGTCATCGGCACAGGCCTGTTCACGACTCTTCATGAGTCTTCATGCCGATTTTCACAGCAAGGGCAGCGCCGTCCTGATGTGCTCCGCGAATGCCGCAGTCAGAAGCGACGGACGTTCGCGCGAAAACTTCAGCGAAATGCCGACGGCAGGCAACGGCGGCAGCGCGGGATCGCCGTTGAGCACGCAGAGGTCGGGCGCGACGGCCGTCTGCGTGATGACGGCAAAGGCCTGCCCCGACCGCACCAGCGCGGTCAGGCCCGAAAGGCTGCTGCTCGCATAGGCGATCCGGTACGCCCTGCCCGCGCGCTGCAGCGCTTCGCAGGCCGCGATGTGATCGAGCGTGTCGGGATCGGACAGCGCCAGCGGCAAGGGATCGAAGTGCGAGGCATCCATGCCGGGATAACCCACCCAGACGAGCTGCTCGCGCCGGATCACGTCATCGCGTTGCATGTCGTGACGTTGTGCATCGTCAGGTAGCGAGATCAGCGCGAGGTCGACGGCACGCTTGTCCAGGTGCTCGACCAGACGCGGCGTCGGCCCGCACACCACTTCGACGAGCGCGTGCGGATGCTGGCTGGAGAACTGCCGCAACAACGGCGGCAGAAACACGGCTGCATAGTCGTCGGGACAGCCGAACCGGACGCTTCCCGACAGCCCCGTGCCGCACAGATCGGCCATCGCCTCGTCGTGCAGCCGCAGGATGCGCTGCGCGTGAATCAGCAGGCGCTCGCCGGGATGCGTCAGCACGACGCCGCGGCCGGTGCGCTGGAACAGCGGCTGATCGACGATTGCTTCGAGGCGCTTCATCTGCTGGCTCAGCGCGGACTGCGTGCGGCCGACGCGCTCGGCCGCACGGCTGAGCGCTTTTACCTCGGCAATCACGGCAAACGAGCGCAATAGATCGATTTCAAGCGACAGACTCAAGGTATCGCCCCAAGGTATTAGACATTTTGCTAGCTCGCATAAGAACTATTCGGTTCTATAAAACCAGAGAGCCGCCTAGACTTCAAGCCATTCGCTCATCGGGAGAACCATGGTGTCCAGAAACGACGACGCAGCCTTTTGGCACAACGCCAGACAGCATCTGATCCGCTACGGCGGCACCTTCGAGCCGATGATCATCGAGCGCGCCCAGGGCAGTTTCGTGTACGACGCGGACGACCGGCCGATACTCGATTTCACGTCGGGGCAGATGAGCGCCGTGCTCGGCCACAGCCACCCGGAAATCGTCGCCGTCATCAACGAATACGCCGGCAAGCTCGATCACCTGTTCAGCGGCATGCTCTCGCGTCCCGTGGTCGATCTCGCGACCCGCCTGGCCGACATCACGCCCGCCGGCCTCGACCGGGCGCTGCTGCTGAGCACGGGGGCGGAATCGAACGAGGCGGCCATCCGCATGGCCAAGCTCGTCACGGGTAAGTACGAGATCGTCGGATTCGCGCAGTCGTGGCATGGCATGACGGGCGGCGCGGCCTCCGCGACCTATAGCGCGGGCCGCAAGGGCGTCGGCCCGGCGGCTGTCGGCTCGTTCGCGATTCCCGCCCCGTTTGCTTATCGGCCGCGCTTCGAGCGCAACGGCGTCTACGACATGCTCGCGGAACTCGACTACGCGTTCGATCTGATCGACCGGCAGTCGAGCGGCAATCTCGCCGCCTTCATCGCGGAACCGATCCTGAGTTCCGGCGGAATCATCGAACTGCCGGAAGGCTATAGGGCCGCGCTCAAGCGTAAGTGCGAAGAGCGCGGCATGCTGCTGATCCTCGACGAAGCGCAAACGGGCATCGGACGCACGGGCACGATGTTCGCCTGCGAGCGCGACGGCGTCACGCCCGACATCCTCACGCTGTCGAAGACGCTGGGCGCGGGGCTGCCGCTCGCCGCCGTCGTGACGTCCGCGCAGATCGAGGAGCGCGCGCACGAGTTGGGCTACCTGTTCTATACGACGCACGTGTCCGATCCGCTGCCCGCGGCCGTCGGTCTGCGCGTGCTGGACGTCGTGCAGCGCGAGGGCCTCGTCGCGCGTGCCAACGCGATGGGCGAGCGGCTCAGCCGCGGCCTGCTGGATCTGATGGAGCGCTTCGACTGCATCGGCGACGTGCGCGGGCGCGGCCTGCTGCTCGGGATGGAGATCGTCAAGGACCGCCGCACAAAGGAACCCGCAGACGGCCTGGGCGCAAAGATCACGCGCGAGTGCATGAATCTCGGGCTCAGCATGAACATCGTGCAATTGCCCGGCATGGGCGGCGTGTTCCGCATCGCACCGCCCTTGACCGTGCGCGAAGAGGAAATCGACCTCGGCCTCGATTTGCTGGGACAAGCGATCCAGCGTTCGCTGTGACCCCGCCTCGCGGCTTTCGCACGGGCCATAAAAATTCCTGTTAAATGAGAACCATTTGCATTTATAGGGAAGGCGTTGCATCATGGTGCTTCCGGGAACACCCGCGCCAGATGCGCTCGCCACATGACTTCTGCATTGATTACAGATCGGATCGTCGATCGCGCCGGACCCGCCGGGTCCGGCCATGACACCCTTCCCGCCCGACACGCGCTCGTTTCAATCCTGCGGCAAGGGCCGCACTGGCCTTCGAGCGGGCCTGCGCCGGCGGGACGCGAACGCCAGCACGTCTTCGTGCGCCGCCTCGATCTGGTCAGGGGCACACGATGACCTATCCTGCCCTTGCCTTGCGCGAAGCTCCCCTCAGCGAAGACGCGCTTTCGCAGTATCCCGATGCAAGCGAGCAACTGGTGCTGGGCGCCGTGCGCACGTGGTTCAGGCCGCATTGCGATGCCGTGCGCCAGGGGCAGCACTGGCGCGACGTGCTGGCCGACGCAGGTCTCGCGGTCGCGGGCATCGACTGCTTCGAATTGATGATGCATGCTCTGCTGCACGCGTCCCATCGGCCGCTCGACATGCGTTGCCGCTGCGCGTCGGACATCGCCAGCGACGAGGCGTCGCTGCTGCAGACGCTCGCCTATCTGCAATCGACGGATTCGTCGGCGGCGACCGAACTGTTGAATCAATGGCTGCCGTGCGCGTCCGTGGGACACACGCTCAAGATCATGCGCTGGTTCGCGATGGATCTGCTGAACGCCGGCATCGTGGTCCGCTCGCGGTCGAGACGCGTCGCGTACATGCATTGAAGCGCCTGCGCAGTGCCGTCCTCTACGTTCTGCCCATCAAGCGCGCCGCATGGCGGCCCGCTGCTGACGCAAGATCCTGACGAAGTTGAGCACGGCCGGCGACCTTTCGCGCTGACGATGGACCAATGCAATGCCCGTCGCGAGCGGCTTGCCCTTCAGCTCATGATGCGACACGCCTTCGACCTGCACCTGACGCATCGACGCAGGCACGACAGCCACGCCGAACCCTGCCGAAACCAGATTCGCAGCCGACGATATCTGCGGCGACTCCATGCTGATCGACGGCGTAAAGCCCGCTGCATGACAGGCGCTGATAATCGAATCGTAAAGATTAGGACCAATGGCGCGCGGAAAAATGATCAACGGATCGCCCGCCAGATCCGCGAGATCGATGCGCCTGCGCCGGCTCAAACGATGTCCGCCCGGCAGCACCGCGAGCATCGCTTCGTCGACGAGCGGCTCGACGGCGAGTTCGCCGCAATTGAGGGGCATCCGGACGAGCGCGGCGTCGATCTGCCGGGCGCTCACCTTCTCGAGCAGCGCGACGCTGTTGCTTTCCTCGCAACTGATCGCAACGCGTTCATAGGTCTGACGGAACTGCTGCATCGTCGATGCGACGGCGGGATGAAACACCGTCGAGCCAGCAAAGCCCAACGACAGCCGGCCCGTCTCACCGCGACCTGCGTTTTGCGCCTCCACGAGTGCCTGCTGCGCATCGTCGAGGATGCGTCGCGCGCTGTCGCGCAGTAAATGCCCCGCTTCCGTCAGTTCGACGCGGCGCGGATGGCGAACGAACAGCGCCGTGCCGATCTCGCGTTCGAGCTTCAGGATCTGCTGGCTCAGCGGCGGCTGCGCAATGCCGAGATGCGCAGCCGCCTCGGTGAAGTGCAGATGTTCGGCCACTGCGAGGAAGTACCGCAACTGACGCAATTCCATATCTTTTTCGTCTCCAAAACACCATTTCGAGATATTGGACTAATGACAAACCAGAGTCTAAGCTTGCATCCAATCCGATGTGCAGCGGTCTTGCTCATGCAGTAGCGCACGACGCGGCACATCGCTCTTCTGAAACCGCACGGAGAAACATCATGTCAGCAGTCAGCGCAGCGTCGGCGATTTCGGTCAACGAGGGCGAGCGCCTGCTTGCCGGGTTGCGTGGCATCGTCGGAGGTGCGCACGTGATCACCGGCGACGATGCGACCCGCCGCTATCGCACGGGCTTTCGTTTCGGCACGGGCCAGGCGCTGGCGGTAGTGCGTCCGGGCACGCTGGTCGAGCAATGGAAGGTGCTCGAAGCGTGCATCGCCGCCAATGTGATCGTGATCGCCCAGGCGTCGAACACGGGTCTCACCGGCGGCTCGACGCCCGACGGCAACGACTACGATCGCGACATCGTGATCATCAGCACGACGCGGATGAAGAAGGTGTATGTGATCGACGACGGCCGCCAGGTCGTCTGCCTGCCCGGCGCGACGCTCGACCAGTTGGAAAAGACCTTGAAACCGCTTGGCCGCGAGCCGCATTCGGTGATCGGATCGAGTTGTATCGGCGCATCCGTGTTCGGCGGCGTCTGCAACAACTCGGGCGGCGCGCTGGTGCGCCGCGGCCCCGCATACACGGAGATGGCCGTGTTCGCGCAAGTGGATGCGACGGGCAAGCTGAACCTCGTGAATCATCTGGGCATCGACCTCGGCAGCACGCCCGCTGACATGCTCGAGCGGCTCGACCGCCGCGCATTCGGCGATGCCGATATCCGGCACGATGCAGGCGCCGGCTCAGATCATCACTACGGCAGCCATGTGCGCGAAGTCGATGCGCAAACGCCCGCACGTTTCAATGCCGATCCGCAGCGGCTGCATGAAGCCTCCGGTTCGGCGGGCAAGCTGATGGTGTTTGCCGTGCGGCTCGATACGTTTCCGATCGAGAAGAACGCCAAGGTGTTCTATATCGGTACGAACGAGCCCGACGAACTCACCGACAT
The DNA here is from genome assembly GCF_037126505.1 of Paraburkholderia bengalensis. NCBI lineage: Bacteria > Pseudomonadati > Pseudomonadota > Betaproteobacteria > Burkholderiales > Burkholderiaceae > Paraburkholderia > Paraburkholderia bengalensis. Next base: position 13,351 of record NZ_JACFYJ010000076.1, on the reverse strand, counting down.
CCGGCGCCATGCGCTGCAAGATTTTTCGCATCTGCCGATTTCGGGCGAATACCTGCATCGCGATGCGTTCGATATTGCGGAGCGATATGGCAAGGACACGTTTCTCGCCATCCACTATCTCGGCACGTCTCGGCTTCCGGCGCTCTTCGCGATGAAAAGCCGCTTCGACGCGTGGTTCGAGCGCATCGGTTGGTTGCCGTCCCATTTCACCGACCGCGTGCTGCAGGCGGCGAGCCGGTTGTTCCCGAGCCATCTGCCGCATCGGATGAAAGTGTTTCGCGACCAGTACGAGCACCATCTGATGCTCAAGGTGAGTGACGAAAGTATCGAGGAAACGCGCGCCTTTCTCGCCGATTACTTTTCCAGAGCCAGTGGCGGCTATTTCGAATGCACTGAAGACGAAGGCAACAAGGCGTTTCTGCATCGATTCGCGGCGGCGGGCGCGGCCGTGCGATATCGCGCGGTGCATGCGAAGCAAGTGGAGGACATCGTCGCGCTGGATATTGCACTCAGACGCAACGACCGCGAATGGATCGAGACGCTGCCGCGCGACATCGACGACACCATTTCTATCAAGCTCTACTACGGTCACTTTCTATGCCATGTCTTTCACCAGGACTATATCGTCAAGAAGGGCAACGACTGTCTCGACGTCGAACATAGAATGTGGACCTTGCTGGACCGTCGCGGCGCGGAGTACCCGGCCGAACACAACGTCGGCCATCTGTATCGCGCGAAACCCGCGCTTGCCGCGTTCTATCAGAAGCTCGATCCGTGCAACTGCTTCAATCCCGGCATTGGACAGACTTCGAAATTTGCGAACTACCGCGAGACAGCGGCGTGAAGGGCGGAACACGTTGCGCGCCGGGCAGGCATCGCATGCCATACGTTAGCCGTTGTGCGAGATTCGGCGCTCGCGCAACGCCCGGCGTCGGCGCAGGCGCGCGGCGCGCGCTCCAGGTGATGTATCCTCGCGAGCAGATGTAAGCGGGGGTTGCGCGGCGGGCTCGAACAAGGCATGGTCTGCTGTCACGCGCATGTCATGACGGGCACGCAACGATATGCCCCCGACCGTCGCCGCGAGAGCGACGGCTTCGAGGCTGCACTGGGCGACGCATGCCCGGCGCAGGCCACGTTCAAACAAGGCTCTCTTCCCTGGACATCCCATGAAAGACCGCGAACCGCCCGCCCCGCCCCCCGCAAACGAAGACGCCGACGCCGCCGCGCAAACGCCCGCGCGCCCCAGCCGCCGCCATTTCCTCGGCGGCATGGCTGCCGTCGCGGTGGGCGGCGGCCTCGCCGGCTGCGCCACGCCGGCTTCCCGCAACGCAGCCGCCGCGACGGGCGTCGCGGCAGGACCGCAATTCGATCGCGCGCTGCGCTCGAAGGTCAAGACGGTCGTCGTCATCTTTGCGGAAAATCGCAGCTTCAATAATCTGTTCGGCAACTTTCCGGGCGTCGAGCATCCGCTTTCCGATGTGAAGCCCGAGCAGTACACGCAGCGCGATCGCGACGGCACGACCGTGCTGCCGCAACTGCCCACGGTGCCCGGCGGCTGGCTGCTGAAAGACCAGACCGTCGAAGGCGTCACGTACAAGGCGGGCCTGCAATACCAGAGCAATCTGCCCAACGCGCCGTTCGCGCTGAAGACGGCCACGGGCGAACATCTGCCGCTGTCGCTCGTCACGCACGATCTGTGGCACGTGTTCTATCAGAACCAGATGCAGATCAACGGCGGCAAGAACGACATGTTCGCCGCGTGGGCCGACTCGGGCGGCTTCACGATGGGCCACTACGCGAACGCCAGCTACGACCTGCGCCTATGGGATCTCGCCAGCGAATATGTATTGTGCGACAACTTCTTCCAGGGTGCGTTCGGCGGATCGTTCCTGAATCATCAGTACCTGATCGCCGCCACGCCGCCCGTCTATCCGGACCCGGCCCAGAGTATCGCGAAGTCCCAGATTGCCGACACCGTCAGCGGACGTCCCGACGATCCGAACCTGAAGCCGCTCGCCACGTCGCCGAAAAGCGCGATGGAAGGCATTCCGAAGTTCGGGCCGAGCGCGCTGACGCCGCCCGAGACGCTCGCCGACGGCCGCACCGTCAGCTACGCCGTCAACACGATGATGCCCGCGTTCGCGCCTACGCCCTACAAGGTCGGCGCCAACGGCATGGTCGATTTGACGCAGGACGCCAACGCGATGGTCGTCCCGCCGCAGAAGCACGACAACATCGGCGACAAGCTGAACCAGCGCGGCATCGAGTGGGCCTGGTACGCAGGCGCGTTCCAGCAGACGCTGGATATGCACGGCAAGAACACCAACGACGGCACGCCGCTGATCCCGAACTTCCAGTATCACCACCAGCCGTTCAACTACTTCGCGAACCTCGCTCCGGGCACGGCTGCGCGCGCGAAGCATCTGCGCGACGGCGGCCTCGGTGACGACGAAAGCACCAACCGCTTCCTCGCCGATGTGCGCGCCGGGCGCCTGCCCGCCGTCACGTTCTACAAGCCGCAAGGCAACCTGAACATGCACGCAGGCTACGCGGACGTCGCGTCGGGCGACCGTCATATCGTGCATGCCGTCAAGGCGCTGCGCGCGAGCCCGCAGTGGGACAACATGGTGGTGATCGTGACCGTCGACGAAAACGGCGGCTGGTGGGATCACGTCGCGCCGCCGAAGGGCGATCGATGGGGACCGGGCACCCGCGTGCCCGCGCTGGTGATCTCGCCGTTCGCGAAGAAAGGCTACGTCGATCACACCGTGTACGACACGGCATCGATCCTGCGGCTCATCACGCGCGTCTACAACCTCGAGCCGCTCGACGGTTTTCACTCGCGCGACGCCGCGATGCAGGCGCGCGGCCAGCCGCCGATGGGCGATCTGACCAACGCGCTGGACCTGTCGGCGTAAGCCGTGCCGATGCAGCCCGGAAACGCCCGCGGTGCCGCTCGACGCGCCGCGGCCTTCGGGCGCATCGCGCGAGGCGTGTCGTGGTGCCTGCGCGGCGAAGCGCGACGTCAGCGCCAGCAACACAAGCGCCACGCAAAGCGCCACCTAAAGCGTGACGTAAAGCGTGACGTAAGGCGCGGCTAGAGCTTGCCCTCGCCGATCAGTTGCCGCGTGCGCGCCAGCGTGCTCGACAGCGCGGCCCTGTAGCCTTTGTCTTCACTGTCGAGTTGCGCCTGATCGTCGCGTTCTTCCTTGCTGCCTGGCGCGTGATGCCTGAGACCGAGCAGACCATAGAACCTGAGCCAGAGCGCGCCGTCCGCGTCCTCGATGATCTGATTGACGATCACGCCTTCGCGCGGCCCGCTGCGCTGAAAAAACGACACCTTCCGCTGCGGCTCGAACGTGATGATCTCGGACAAGTCCTCGCCCGCGATGGTCGCCTCGCGAATGAGGTAATCGTCCGCATCGACGACGACATCGCATTTCGTGCACAGACCCGGCGGAAGAAACTGACGCGCGTCGCGCGCCTTCAGCACGAGCCCGCGCCACAGCTGGGCGCGCGTCAGCGCGGGCTCTCCTTGCGGGTTCACAAGGACGGTTGCGGTCGAATGGATCATCAGCGTATCTCCACGTTGGGTTACTTGCCCAGACTGTGACGGACCTGCGCGACCTCGCGGCTCGTCACGGGCGCGGCATCGTTGCCCCATGCGTTGCGCACGAACGTCAACACGCGGGCCATCTCCGTATCCGTCAGCTTGCCCGCGAACGACGGCATCTTCTTCGCTTCGGGTCCCGACTGCGTATGCGGCGCCTCGCCGCCTTCCACGAGCAGCCGCACGAGCGAATCCACGTGCGCGGCCAGCACCGCCGGATTGCCCGCGAGGCGCGGATATTTGAGCGGCTCGCCCATCCCGTCCGCCTTGTGGCAGCGCGCGCAGAGGCCCTGGTAGAGCCCCGCGCCGGGCAGCTCGGCATTGCCCGTGTCCAGCGCGCGCACGGTCCGCACGGCCGCCTGCGATTGCCCGTCGAAATGGCCGTTCGGCGCGGCTGGCGGCAAGCTCTTCAGGTAATGCGCGATCGCGCGCAGATCGTCGTCGGACAGATACTGCGTGCTGTCCTCGACCACCTGAACCATGCTGCCGAACGTTACGAGCCCGCCGCCGTGCCCTTGCTTCAGGAACGACGCAATCTCCTGTTCCGAGAAGCGGCCAAGGCCCGCGCCGGGATCACCCGTGAGATTCGGTGCGAACCAGTGATCGTTCGTGCCGCCCGTCAGATAGAGCCGCGCGTGTTCGTCGTAGCCGCGCTCTTCGTAGGCGGGGCCGCGTGGCGTGTGACAGGCGCCGCAATGTCCGAGCGATTGCACCAGATACGCGCCGCGATTCCATTGCGCGCTGCGCGTCGCGTGCGGGACGAACACGTCGTCCGGCGCGAACGCGGCGCGCCAGAACATCATCGCCCAGCGCTGATTGAACGGAAACGGCAGGTGCGTGCGCGGCGCGGGCTGGCGCACAGGCGCGACGCCGTGCATGAAGTACGCGTAGAGCGCGTGCAGATCGTCGTCGTTGATCTTTGCAAACGACGGATACGGCATCGCCGGATACAGCCGCCGGTTGCCGGGCGCAACGCCCTCGCGCACCGCGCGCTCGAAATCGTCGTAGCTGTAGCGGCCGATCCCCGCGTCGGGATCGGGCGTGATGTTCGACGACCAGATCGTGCCGAACGGCGACCCCATCGGCAGACCGCCCGCGAACGGCGCAGCGGGATGCAACGTCTCCTTGCCCGATGGGCCGCCCGGCGGCGCCGTGTGACAACCCGCGCAGTCGCCGGCTTTGGCCAGATACTCGCCTTTCGCGATCAGCCGAGGATCGTTCGTATCGAAGCGCGTAACCGATGTTAGCGCGCGCGCACGATGCGGCGTCGCGCTCCCTACGACAAGCAACGCAACAGCTACGGCCGCCATGGCGACAGTTGCGACGGTAGCGGAAACGAAGCGCCCGTTCATCGCCGTCACCAGCGGCCGCAAGGCGTCAGGACCCAGACGGCGAGATCGGTCGAGACCAGCCCGAAGAGGAACATCGCGCTCGACAACACGCTCACTCTCGCGAGAAACCATTCGAGTTCCGCGATCCTGCGCGCGCGGCCATGCAGCGCGTGCCGGCGCCGCGCGCGCGTGAAGATCACGGTGCGCCATGCCACGACGACCCCCGTCACGCCCACGGCGAAGCACGCAACGCTCAGCGCGATCAACACCGGGGTCAGCCACCCCGGCGGGTCCGCTGGGCCGCCTGCGCCCATCACTGTGCATGCCCGCGTCGTCAGCACTTCCCCGGCGAACATTTGCGCGAACCACGCGAGCGGCGCGGCGAGTGTGCCGATCATCAAACGCCACGAATGAAACCGTGCCACGTCGTCGTGGCCGCCGCGCGGAGGGTTGCCGTCGTTCGCTGACGGGGCGTGAGTCGATGAGTCAATCATGCGCGCCTCGCAACACATACGGCGACAGATAGAGCGTCGTGAAAATGAATAGCCACACGAGATCGACGAAGTGCCAATACAGTCCGCCGATCGTCAGCGCAACGCAGCGCTTCTCGTCGAAATAGCCGAGCGCCGTCCACCACAACAACAGCGCGAGCACCACCAGCCCGACGACGACGTGCGCCATGTGAAAGCCCGTGATCGTGAAGTACAGCGAGCCGTACAGATGCGTGGTCGGGCCGTAGGGATGGTTGTGCCACTCCTTCAGCTGGATGCCGACGAAGATCACGCCCAGCACCAGGGCGACGGCCATCGATGCCACGGCCCAATGCAGCCGCCGCCGCTTCACGCAGCGCTCGCATAGCCAAACGAACACGCTGCTAGACAGCAGGATCGCTGTGTTCGCGAGCCCCAGGCCGAGCTTCGGCAGACCTTCGGGCGGCCACATGCGGCCGCTTTGCGACGCCAGGTAAAGATACGAGAAGATCAGATAGCCGAACAGCGAGCCTTCCGTGACGATCAGCGCAAGGCAGCCGAACCAGCCGCCCGAACGCTCGCCCGCGCTGCCGACAGGCAGTCGCGCTGGTCGGTCGAATGCATCGTCGATGTCGTCGTGCAGCGTGTCGCTCATGTCAGCTCCCCGCGTCGCGCACGCGCTGTGGCTCGCGCTGGATCAGGGCGCGCTCGGGCCACAGCCACACGATGACGGACACGGCGCAACCGCACAGCATCGCCGCAGCGAACCACCATGCGAGCCACGCCAGTCCCGCGAAAAACAGCACGGCGAACACGCTCAGCACGAACGGCGTATAGGAGTCTTCCGGCATCTTGAGAATCACGTCGGGCCGTGCTTCGAGCGCCGTCGTGCCAAGGGCCTCGCGCCCATGATCGAGGATGAAGCCCTCTTCGAGCGACGAACGCGCGCCCTGCTGCCCTTCGTCTTCGATGCGCCCTTCCCACAACGGATGGCGGCTCGCGAGCGTCGGCACGACGGCGAAGTTGTACGGTGGCGGTGGCGAGCTCGCAGACCATTCGAGCGTGCCCGCGTCCCACGGGTTGTCGCCTGCTTTTGCGCCATGCCGCAGGCTGTAGAACAGGTCGCATAGAAACACCAGAATGCCGAGCGCGAGCACGAATGAACCCGCCGACGTCAGCAGGTTCACGGTGTTCCAGCCCATATCGGGCGCATAGGTGTAGATGCGGCGCGGCATGCCGAGCAGCCCCGCGATGTGCATCGGAAAGAACGCCACGTTAAAGCCGATGAACATGATCCAGAACGCGAGCTTGCCGACGCGCTCGCTCATCATGCGTCCCGTGAACTTCGGGAACCAGAAGTAGACGCCGCCGATCACGGGGAACACGTTGATGCCGAGCAACACGTAATGCAGATGCGCGACGACGAAATACGTGTCGGTCAGTTGCCAGTCGAACGGCACGGCGGCCGTCATCACACCCGACACGCCGCCGATCACGAACAGCAGCACGAAGCCCGCGAAGTAGTAGAACGGCACGCGAAACACGGGGCGTCCCGTCCAGATCGTCGCGATCCATGCGAAGGTCGCGACGGCGCTGGGCACCGCAATCGCCATGCTCGCCGCGCCGAACAGCGACAGCGCGAGCGCGGGGATGCCCGTCGCGAACATATGGTGAATCCACACGACGAAGCCGATCAGCATGGTCGCCACCGTCGACAGCGCAACGGGACCATAGCCGACCAGCGGCCGGCGGCAGAACACGGGCAGCGCGTCGGAGACGATGCCCATGGCGGGCAGCACGACGACGTACACCCACGGGTGCGCGAACATCCAGAACAGATGCTGCCACAGCAACGCGCGCCCGCCGTTCGCGATGTCGAAGAAATGCGTGCCGATGCGCCGGTCCATCCATAGCAGCAGGAACGCAAGACTCACCGACGGCACCGCGACGAGATTGCCGCATGACGCCGTCATGGTGCCCCACACGAGGACGGGAACGCGATCGAGCGACATGCCGGGCGCGCGCATGCGCAGCAGCGTCACGACGAAATTCACCGCGCCCACCGTCGTCGAAATGCCGAGCAGCACCATGCCGAGCGCGTAGACGTCGATGTTCGGCCCCGTCGCGTATTCGAGCCCCGACAGCGGCACATAGTTGAACCATCCCGCGTCGGGCGCTTCGCCGAGCGGAAAGCTCGCATACAGAAAGATCGCGGCGAACAGGAAAATCCAGTACGAAAAGGCGTTCAGGCGAGGAAACGCCATGTCGCGCGCGCCGAGTATCAGCGGCCACAGGTAGTTCGAAAAGCCCGACAGCACGGGCAGCGCGTACAGGAAAATCATCGTCACGCCGTGCATCGTGAACAGCTGGTTGTACTGCTCGGGCGTGAGCAGCGTGGCGTTGGGCCGCGCGAGCTGCAGGCGCATGATGAGCGCCTCGACGCCGCCTGCGATCAGAAACACGAACGCCGTGACGAGATAGCGGATGCCGATGCGCTTGTGATCGACGGTGGACAGCCAGCCGCGCCAGCCTGGCGGCGTCTCCCATAGCTCGCGCAGCCGCGCTTCGGCGGCGCTGCCGCGCGCGACCGTGCCGCGCGGCAATGTCCGTTCAAGCTGCCGTGCGGCCGGCGAAGAAGAAGTCGGCGTATGAGCCATGCGGGTCCTGTCAGTGCAAGGTCGCGAGATAGGCGGACAAGGCATTTGCCTCGTCCGCACTCAGCGCGATGCTCGGCATCAGCGAATCGGGCTTGATCTGCTGCGCGTGGCGAATCCAGTCGAGCTGATGCTCGGGCGTGTTCGTCAGCGCGCCGGCCGCGATCAGCCGGCGCGCGTTCAGATGCGTGAGATCGGGCGCCTGTGCGCCGTTGGCGCTCGTGCCGCGTATCGTGTGACAGCCGGCGCAACGCTCGGCGAACAGATCCTTTCCGCGCGACACTGGTGTGATCGCTGCGGCCTGCGCTTCTGCGTGCGCTTCTGCGTGCGTTTCTGCGTGAGTCTCTGCCTGAGTTTCCGCCCGGTTCGCGGGCTGCGCCTGGGCGTTTCGCCAGGCAGCGAAGCTCGCGCGATCCTGCGCGATCACCTCGAAGGCCATGTGCGCATGCTGCGCACCGCAAAACTGCGAGCACTGCCCGCGATAGACGCCCGGCGCATCGGCCTGTATCCACTGCTCGTTGATCTGGCCGGGTATCGTCTGCGTCTTGCCCGCGAGCCGCGGCACCCAGAACGCGTGAATCACGTCGGCGCTTTTCAACACGATTTTCACCGGCTCGCCGACGGGAATATGAATCTCGTTGGCGGTGACGAACGCGGGGCCGCCGTCCGCATCGCCGTACTCCACTTTCCACCACCAGTCGTAGGCCGTCACCGTCAGCGTCAATGCGGGCGCACGCGGCGGCGCCGCGACGGAATCGAGTGTGACAAGCGTATAGGCGAGCATCGCCAGCAGCAGCGCCGACGAAATGCCCGTGCCGATGTACACCCATCGCAATGCGCCGCGCTCGCCTTGCACGAGCCCTGCATGTTCGGACGCGCGCCGGCGCGATATCGCGATCGCGAGCAGCCACGCGATGACGAAGATCACAGTCATCGAAACCGCGGCGAGCGCCCAGCCCAGATGCATCGACGGCGCCGCTGCGGGACCGCCTGCGTGCAGGAAGTAATCGAGGGGCGCGCCATGTGCGTCACGCGTAGCCGTCAGCCCGGCCGTCGACGCGAAGGCAGCGGCGAGCGAAGCCCTGGCCCCTGGGCCCATGCCGCCGACGTGATCCGCGTCTACCGGCCTCCGATGCATCCGCTTGCACCCCCAAGATTTTGACGTCTGCCCCGGCGATACGACGCGCCCTCCCCTCGATAGCAAGAAACGGGCACGAGCCGGACACGCGCCGTCATGGACGCGCGACCCGGGCCGCGTACGATTTACAGCGGCAGATGTGACATTTACACGTGCCGTGGTTCGCAAGCGCGTCAGGTCTGCAAGCTTGCTGCAAGGCGCGAGGCGTGGTGTCGAGTGGCGGGTTGTTCGTCGCTGTTCTCTCCGCGGTGTATCGCGGCGCTTCGGGTCGAACTTCACTTCGAGCACAGCGTTTGCTTACCGCTCAACGTTTCACCCACGACCCACTTCGTCCCGTATCCCATGTCCGCCCAATCCGGCTCCGCTGAAGCTGCACCCGACCAGCAACAATCGCCCAGCGAGCCTGACAGGCAAGCACAAGGCGACAATGAAAAGAGCGGCAGCGACAAAGGCGACAAGAACGGCGGTAAAGGCGAAAGCCAAGGCAACGGCAACGACAAAAACGACAAGTCCGCCGAACGCAAGCGCCCCGGCAAGCTGCCGCTGATCATTCTCGGCGCGGTCGTCGTCGTGCTGGCAATCGTCGCGCTCGTCTGGTGGTTCGCCACCCGCAACCAGGTGAGCACCGACGACGCGTACACGGACGGCAACGCGGTCACGCTCGCGCCGAAAGTGTCGGGCTACGTCGTGAAGCTCGCGATCGACGACAACGTGTACGTGCATGCGGGCCAGTTGCTGCTCGTGATCGACAAGCGCGATTACGAGGCGCAGGTGGATGCCGCGCAGGCGCAGCTCGGACTCGCCAAGGCCCAGCTCGACGAGTCGCTGGTGCAGCTCGACATCGCGCACGTCAAATATCCCGCCGATTTCAAGGAGGCGAAGGCGCAGGCGTCGTCGGCGCTTGCAGCGTTCAAGCAGGCGCAGGCCGCCTACGAGCGGCAACACGACGTCGACCAGCGCGCGACCTCCCAGCAGAACGTCGATACAGCCGATGCGCAATGGCGCACCGCGAGCGCCAACGTCAGGCAGGCGCGCGCCCAGGTCGAAACCGCGAGTCTCGTTCCGCAGCAGATCAAGCAAGCCGAAGCGCAGGTCGAAGAGCGCCGCCGGCAGGTCGATCAGGCGCAGGCGCAACTGGAGCAGGCGCAGCTGAACCTGTCGTATTGCGAAGTGCGCGCGCCTTCCGATGGCTGGATCACGAAGCGCAACGTTCAGCTCGGCAGCTTCCTGCAAGCCGGCGTCTCGCTCTTCTCGATCGTGACGCCGACCGTCTGGGTGACGGCCAACTTCAAGGAATCGCAGCTCGAACGCATGCGGCCAGGCGACAAGGTGAAGATCGAAGTCGACGCGTATCCGAAGCTCGACCTCGAAGGTCATATCGATAGCGTGCAGCTCGGCTCCGGCTCGCGCTTTTCCGCTTTCCCCGCCGAGAACGCGACGGGCAACTTCGTGAAGATCGTGCAGCGCGTGCCCGTGAAAATCGTCATCGACAGCAAGATGCCGCAAGGTCAGCCGCCGCTCGGGCTCGGACTTTCCGTCACGCCGAAGGTGTATCTGCAATGACGGATCACGCCGACCACGGGAACGGCCGCGCGCATTCGGACTGGCGGCCGTCCGCGAACCCCTGGTTCATCGCGATTGCCGTCACGCTCGCGGCCTTCATGGAAGTGCTCGACACGACCATCGTCAACGTCGCGCTGCCGCACATCGCGGGCACGATGTCGGCGAGTTACGACGAGGCGACCTGGACGCTCACGTCGTATCTGGTCGCCAACGGCATCGTGCTGCCCATCTCCGGCTTCTTCGGCCGCATGCTGGGACGCAAGCGCTATTTCATCGTGTGCATCGTCGCCTTCACGATCTTCTCGTTCCTGTGCGGCGTCGCGACCAATCTCGGGCAACTGATCATCTTCCGCGTGCTGCAGGGCTTTTTCGGCGGCGGGCTGCAGCCGAACCAGCAGTCGATCATTCTCGATACCTTTCCGCCCGCACAGCGCGGCCGCGCCTTCTCGATCTCCGCGGTTGCCATCGTCATCGCGCCCGTGCTCGGCCCGACGCTCGGCGGCTGGATCACCGACAACTTTTCGTGGCGCTGGGTGTTTCTGCTCAACGTGCCCGTCGGCATATTGACGTCGCTTGCGGTGATGCAGCTGGTCGAAGATCCGCCATGGCGCGCCAAGCCCGGCGGCAAGGTGTCGATAGACTACATCGGCATCACGCTGATCGCCGTCGGGCTCGGCTGCCTGCAGGTGATGCTCGATCGCGGCGAGGACGACGACTGGTTTTCGTCGACGTTCATCTGCAGCTTCGCCGTGCTCGCGGTGGCGGGCATCGTCGGCGCGACGTTCTGGCTGCTGTACACGAAGAAGCCCGTCGTCGATCTCGCGTGCCTGAAGGACCGCAATTTCGCGCTGGGCTGCTTCAGCATTGCCGCGTTCGCGAGCATTCTGTACGGCAGCGCCGTGCTCGTGCCGCAGCTCGCGCAACAGCAGCTCGGCTATACGGCGATGCTGGCGGGGCTCGTACTGTCGCCGGGCGCGTTGCTCATCACGATGGAAATTCCCCTCATCAGCAAGCTGATGCCGCATGTGCAAACGCGCTTTCTCGTCACGACAGGCTTCGTGCTGCTTGGCTGCGCGCTCATCTATTCGCACCGGCTCGTGCCCGACATCGACTATCTGTCGCTCGTAAAAATGCGCAGCTTCCAGTCGCTCGCCATCGGCTTCCTGTTCGTGCCCATCACGACGCTCGCGTATCTGACCGTGCCGCCGCGCCTGAACGACGATGCGTCGGCGCTCTTCACGATGTTTCGCAACGTCGCGGGATCGATCGGCATTTCGCTGTCGACGGCGATGATCCGCGAGCGCGCGCAGGCGCGCATGGCGCATCTGTCCGAACACATGACGACGCTGTCGCAGAACTATAACGACGCGCTCCAGCAGAACGCGCACGCGATCATGGCGCTGAACGGCACGCCAATGGCGGCCGCGATGCAGACGGCGACGGGACGCCTATACATGACCTTTGTCTCGCAGTCGACGATCCTCGCGTATATCGACGTGTTCGCCATGCTCGCTATCTTCTGCTTTGCCTGCGCGCCGATGACGCTGTTCTTCTCGCCCGCGAAAGCGTCGGGCGGCGCGGGAGGACATTGACGTGCGTACGCGCTCGCTCATCCCGTTCGTCCGTCATGCGGCGATGTGCTGCGCCGTCGCAGCCGCAGGCGCGTGCAGCGTCGGTCCGGACTTTCGTCCACCCGCCGTGCATACGCCCGACGCGTGGCACGACATGCGGCAAGGGGCGTCGACGGCTCAGGCGGCCAGTGCGCCCGCCTCGGTGCCCACCGTCGACTCCGATCCCGACCCGCGCTGGTGGCGCAGCTTCAACGACCCGCAAATGGCGAATCTGATTGCGCGCGCGGTGGCGGGCAATCTGGAGCTGCAGCAGGCCGTGTGGCGCATCGTCGAAGCACGCACGCAGGTTCAGGGCGCGGCCGCGCAAGGACTGCCCAGCATCAGCGCGACGGCGAGCTATACGCGCGAGCAGCTCGGCGCGAAGGGTTTTCTCGAATCGCAAGGCGTGTACGACGACGTCAACCGGCTCGGCGCGCCCGGCTCGCCCATCAACCAGATCGCGCCCGGCGCCGGACAACAGTTGCAACAGGCGGCAACGGGGGCGCTCAACCAGATCACCAAACCGGTCAACCTGTGGCAAGCGGGTTTCGACGCGTCATGGGAACTCGATCTGTTCGGCCGCGTGCGCCGCTCGGTCGAAGCGGCCAGCGCGCAAGTGGAAGGCGCGGAAGAAAGCCGCAACGACGCGCTCGTCTCGCTCGAAGCCGAAGTCGCGCAGACGTATATCCAGTTGCGCGGCGCACAGGTGTTGCATGCCGTCGCGTCGAGCCTGATCGACGAGCAGAGCATGGTGGTCGCGTTGACACGCAGCCAGGCACGCGTGGGACTTGCCAGCGAACTCGATGTGAAGAGCGCGAGCGCGCAGCTCGCACAGACGCGCGCGCAACTGCCCCAATACGACCAGCAGGCCGAGCAGGCGCTCAACGGGCTCGCGTATCTGATCGGCGCGACGCCCGGCGCGCTCGATGCAGAGCTTGCCGCGCCCGGCGCGATCCCGCCGGGGCCGCCGGCGAT